>JBILKX010000006.1:0-44150 GCA_044376435.1 Alphaproteobacteria bacterium
GATATTTTAACGTTGCTCGTTCTTGATCTGTCAAAAATCCATTCATAAATACGAATCTAACCCATTCATCCTGACTTTTAAACAGTTTTATTCAGGAGAGGTATAGGTATGTCTGTACTTTTAGCTTCAGCGCCAATACTCCCGGTTTATGCGGGTAAGCAAAGCACCCCGTCCACCAGCAGCGGGATCACGCCAACGACAGGTGGGCAAACGCCACCGTCGACAAATAATCCTGGCCAGGGTGGTGGGGGACAAGGGGGGAATCAGAATACGCCGAACACGCCGGATACGCCGAACACCAACACGGCGACGCCGCCCCAAGTGGTGAACCAATTGGCGCAACAACGGATGAGCCCCGGGGCGATGGTGGGCATCGGAGCTGCCGCAGTCGCAGGCATCTATGCCTTAGGGGGAATAGGTATATATACGGTTGGCGCCTATCAGAAACGGCTGCCGAATCCTCGAGAGCTGATGGGCCATGTAAATACATATGTATCAGAAAAAATTTCTCTCTCCAAATAAATCCCTCTCCCCAAATAAATCCCCACGCGTCTAACTGCGTGGGGATTTATTTTATGAAGGGTTATCTTGCATATCTGGATATGGGCTAGGATTGTTGGGTGTATGTAATCGTCTGTACAGTTTCTGTGGGAATTAACAAAATTGTCAAACTTTAAAGCTTCTTTAACTTTTTGCAACTATTCTAAACCTATCAAACTAATTTATAGGAGATTCCTTTTATGATACGTATGGTTTATACATGTATGTCTGTACTTTTAGCTTCAGCGCCAATGCTCCCGGTTTATGCGGGTAAGCAAAGCACCCCGTCCACCAGCAGCGGGAGCACGCCAACGACAGGTGGGCAAACGCCGTCGACCAATAATCCTGGCCAGGGTGGAACTCAGAATACGCCGAACACACCCAACACCAACACCAACACGGCGACACCGCCACAAGTGGTGAACGAGCTGGCACAACAAAGCATGAGCACTGGCGCGATGGTTGGTATCGGGGCGGCTGGATTGGCAGGCGTAGGACTATTAGGAGCTGGTATTTATGGTCGCAAGGCGATCCACGATTTTGCTACGGTAGCGTGGAGCGGTGAGAAAGGCTCTTTAAGAGCACTTGACAAGATAGACACAAATACGGGGCGAGTAGAGTATCTCCACAAAAAAGCTAAAGCAATTAGAGAAGTGAAGACGGCGCAGTCGCATATAGAATAACCACTCTATTATCGTGACACTCAAAATCACCGCTCCAACTGGGGCGGTGATTTTTCATTTCCCTACACCCCAGGATAGGTGAAGGGGGCATCGGCCTCTAAGCTCGTTGGGGCGCTGCGCTTACCGCACCCGGCTAAACTGATCAGGATGCTTAAAGCCATCAAACTTCTGAGGAGTGTAAAAACCATTGTGGGCCTCGTCTTAGGATACATCAGTGTTCTTTGTGCCTCGACATCAAGGGTGTGTCAAGCATATTTTGTAACCGTCTGGGGCTGGGGCGTAGTTTTTAACAGTTCCTTAACCATTTAACCTTACCCTGAGGCAGCATCTTAATTCAGAGGAGATTCCTTTTATGATACGTATGGTTTATATAGGCATGTCTGTCCTTTTAGCTTCAGCGCCAATGCTCCCGGTTTATGCGGGTAAGCAAGTCACCTCAGCCGAGACCACGCCAACGACAGGTGGACAAATGCCGTCGACCAATAATCCTGGCCAGGGCGGGACTCAGAATACGCCGGACGCGCCGAACACCAACACGGCGACACCGCCCCAAGTGGTGCACCAGATGGCGCAAGCAAGTCTGAGCGATGCAGCTAAGAAGGGTATTGGACTTGCTGCACTAGGGGCGTTGTCACTAGTAGTATATGGGATTTCAATACATAAAGGGGATGTTCCGGGCCCCAAAAAGTTGATACATAAGGCAAAGAACGCTATTAGTGACCGATGGTGGAACAATGCGCAGAAGCAGGAGAATTCACATGACAGGCTATAATAAAACTAGTTTTTATTCGTTCAAGTGAACGACTGCTTTTTCACATTAAACTATAAGCTTTCAATATCCTTAAGTTCACGGACTTCTGTTTGTAAATCTGTCGTCTCGACCTCAGCATCCTCTATAGGTTCAGGGACAGTTTGGAGCTGGTTATGCAGATGTGTCGCGCTCGGGTGGCCATGGCCTGCAGCTTGGGCAATAAGGCTGAGGGCATGAGACCGAATCTGTGCATCAGCGCCGACAACCGTTGGCTTAATCGTCGGGTAGACGCCATCGAGCATTAGTTTCCCGAGCATATAAGCGGCTTCATCAGACCAGTATCCGGCATGACCGCTATTGAGCGCTTGCTGGAGAATGCTTCCCGCTTGATCATAATTGTTGTCCTCGATTTGTAATCTGGCGGCGAGCACGGCAGCTTTAGGGTTACTATTTTCACTCGCCTCAACAAATAATCGGAGGGCGTCATCTCGATAACTGCGACCGAAGAATTGGTCATTATAAAGGAGTCCTAAAGAAACTTTCGCATCATGATTCCCGAGACTGATAGCGGCTTCTAAGTATTGCTTCGCCTCAGTCAAGAGATATTCATCTTGAGCAATCTGTGCGAGTAAGATATAGGCTTGAATAACGTGTTGTGCTGCGGCTTTTTCAAGATGCTCTTTAGCATCCTGCAGTGATAAGTCATTGATTAAGGTACCATGTTTTAGCTTATGTTTATACTCTTTATAAAGAATTTTGCCCATAACGTAATCAGCGTAAGGCTCTTTGGCGGTGAGAGCATTGAGGAGATACTTTGTGACTTTATCAGTCTTTCCATGCTTTTTCCAAATTTCCTCAGCAACCAAGGCTTGTGCCATAGGATCGCCTTTTAGGTCTGCTGCTTTTTTAAGATAAGCGAGGCCAATTTTAGGGTTGGCTTGTACGCCCTCACCGGTTTGATACATGCGTCCAACGGCTGTAAGGGCTGTGGCGTTACCAGCTTTAGCGGCTTCCATAAAGAAGCTAAAAGCCTTTGTAGAGTCTTTGTCGACCCCAAAGCCAGCGCGGTAAAGCATACCCAGCCCGACAGCCCCATAAGCGCGGCTTTTGGGATTTTTATACGCAGTTTGATAGTGGAGCATAGCAGCTGTATAGTCTTGATTTTGGATAGCCTCATGACCAAGCGCAGCAAATGCCTTGCTATACGGTGCATCAGGGTGATGGGCGGCTTCTTCTAATAAGTGGTGGCGTTGTTCAGGTGTCAGAGAGTTGCTCGCAGCGAGGCTGGGCGTGGTGGCAACGACAAACATAGCCTTAGGATAGCGCTTGTTTAAAAGTTGTGTCAGCAGCTCTTGAGCGGCTTCTGGTGTGCCGTAATTGGACTCAAGCTTCATGAGTCGATAGATATCTTGATCTGAAGCGGTTTGTTGCTCAATCTTTTTGCGTAAATCATTAGATATGTTATTGAAAAATAAGCTTTTTGTAGTGTGTAGATCATTTTTCTCTTGGGCGGTTGCTTCTGGTGATTGTAGGAAGTGTGTGGCAGCATCAATATAAAGCGATTGAGCCATTAAGTTCCCTGTTTTGCCAAGAGTTTCCAGAAGGTTTAAAGCCTGCTTGGGGTGGGTGTCGAGAGTATATAGAGAGTCAAGGATTTCGTGAGGCTGAGACGGAGTTTCCAGAGTGGGTGTATTTTTAGAAAAATTATGAGTTTGTGAATCGTGGAATTTGTCCTCTGCATAGAGAGTGGATGCAATCATAAAAACTATAATAAACAAAGACATAGCGTAATTTCTCCTGCGTAGATTGGCCTTTGTGAATCAATTTACCTTACAAAAATGAATTTTCTTTAAAGTAAAATCAAATTTTCTCACTTGAAAAATGTAGTCAAGGTACCTAAAGTAAGGATATGCTAACTTCTTTGATCAAATGGGAGAAGTATGGTGGCAAGTTATAGCACTCATCTGTGTAGAATAGGAATAATGTCTTAAGTCTGCCGGATAATGAGTGTGAATTTATGATTTTTCGAGGGATCTTATGTTATTGAAAAAATTTTATCGAACGGTAGTAGGAATGTTGTTGGTTAGCTCTTTTGTGACAACAAGCTTGATTGCTGGAACAGCCAGTCGTGCTACAGCGGTAACACCAGCAGAAGCAGCTGAGTCAGGTAATGCGGTGGCCGCACCTGCAGCGCAGCAACCTAATGAAGTAACGGATGAGCACAAAGCGGCTCTTCAAGAAATCGTACACTCTATTACGCAAATGTTGTCGCCTGAGGATCAAAAAAGTTTTCATGAAATGTCAGAAGATCACAAACATGCTTTTGTTGTTTTCTGTGCAACAACCCTAAGAGTCTTAACAGCGCAATCAGAGGCTCAAGCTAAAATTCCAGAAAAGATGGTGCCATTCTTGCAGTTTCCTTCAAGCTTAAAACGCCATCTTACATATTTCCCAATTACAGCACTCGTAACCGCAATAGGTGGTTTAGTTGTCTTGGCTCAGGGGATGAAGTCTGCGACACAGGAAGTCACGCCTAAAATTCTCACAGGTGTGCTTGGTATGGGCTTATGGTTTGTGAGTGCGTACACATGGCTAGGCGCAAAGGCTATCAATAACCAAATTGAACAAATTGAAGAGAAGGCGGTTCATTTTAGTGAGAATGATCTAATGCCATTAGGTGTCATGTTGAAACGCAATCAGCAGTTACAAATCCAAATGGTTACAAGTAGTATTTTGCGCCAGGTGCGTTCCCTCAGCGTGGAAGAGGTTCGCGCAGCGATCGCGGCACAACAAAAAGCGTTCGCAAAGGCTGCTGAAAATCAAGCGCAAGAAAAGTAAAACCTAACGATACCCTTTTTAACCCAGCATCTTCAAAATTGGAGGATGCTGGGTTTCTTTATGTCAAGTCCAATGTGAAAAAAGATGCTTGCACCCTTGGCCTATATGATCAATAATGCTGTGGTTTTTAGCGCCAAGGCCTCACTGAGGCTAGGCAAAGGTATTGAACATAAGATTGGTGGCAAGCGATGGTAAATTTTAAATCAAGTTTCTTACAGGAAGCGTCATGGCGTGGTCTCATTCATCAAGCGACGGATTTAGAGGCTTTAGATACATTATTTGCAACGACACAGGTGACGGCATACATTGGGTTTGATCCTACAGCTAAAAGCTTGCATGTCGGGCATTTATATCCAATCATGCTGCTAAGATTGCTCCAACGTACGGGACACAAGCCGATTGTGGTTTTAGGGGGTGGAACCGCGATTATTGGTGACCCCACAGGGAAGGATAGTTCCCGTCCGATGCTAAAAGTTGAGGATATTCAAACTAATATTGCGGCGCTTAAGAATATTTTTCAGCGTTTTTTAAACTTTGACGATCAAAAAGCTGTGGTCGTGAATAATTACGACTGGCTGTCCCAATTAAATTACCTTAATTTTTTGGCACACTATGGTCGCTATTTTTCCGTGAATCGCATGCTCACTTTTGATAGCGTGCGGACTCGTTTGGAGCGTGAGCAACCACTGTCTTTTCTTGAGTTCAATTATATGGTTTTACAGGGGTATGACTTTTTGGAATTGTATCGTCAGTACGATTGTCGGCTCCAAATGGGGGGATCGGATCAGTGGGGCAATATTCTCAATGGGGTCGAGCTTACCAATAAGATAGAACGTCAGCCTGTATTTGGTCTCACGTCGCCATTGGTGACGACGGCAACTGGTGAAAAGATGGGAAAGACGGCTAATGGGGCTGTCTGGTTAGAAACTGATATGCTGAGCGCTTATGATTACTGGCAATATTGGCGCAATGTTCACGATGATGATGTCATCCGTTTTATGAAAATTTTCACTGACCTAACCCGCGAAGAGATAGAGCCGTACACGTCCTTGAAAGGCGCTGAGCTTAATGAAGCAAAGGTTCGCCTTGCCAATGAAGTCACAGCTTTAAACCATGGCCCCGCTGTTCTTGAGGGTATTCACCAAACAGTGCGACAAGTGTTTGCGGGCCAAGATGGGGATATGAGTAACCTTCCGAGGACAACTGTGAGCGTTGGGGCTTTCCTTGTGGACGTTTTGCAAAGTTTAGCATTTGTTGAGAGTAAGTCTGAAGCGCGTCGCTTAATTCAAGGAGGCGGGGGGCGCATCAACGATAGAGGGATTACCGATGTGGACTATAAGTTAACCGCCGGTGACTTTCTTGATGGGGTTGCTAAAATCTCAGCTGGGAAGAAGCGCCACGGTTTAGCTGTCTTAAACGGTAAGCAATAACAACACCGTGCTGGAGAATCCCAAAATACAGCTGTAACCTTGGTTTTTTTAATACTTGAGGATGGTCTAAGCAGCCCGGCGTTGGTTATACGTGAATAAATATATCTTGATGCACATCGTTGTTAGGGGCAAATTCAAAGGGATATAATGAATTCTCGGGTGGGTGGCAAATTGTTAATAGAGGTGACTCAAGATCCTCAACGATCGTGTTTATAGCAATAGTCGCGGTTGTTTGTACATCAAGGGTATTGAGTGATGATTTGGGAATGCCATGCAAAATACCCATGGCTCGCATGACCGTGTTAAAATTATCAGAGTCTAATGCTGATTTTAAGCGAGCTACATCAATAAATCTTGGGGTGAGGATAACTTTCTCGAGTTGAGCAGGGCATACATTGGGGCTCAAAAAGCTACGTAAGGTGTCACTCCATATAGTTTCAAATTTAACAATCTCATTATTATTGTGGGAAACGGCCCCACACATTAAAGGTAAATTTGCTATTTCTAAAGCTTTGAAATGTGATTTTACATTAAATAACCCACTTAAGAAAGCGCCCATGAACATTTGAATATGAGTGTGGAGATACAACAACTTAGTGGGGTTAGTCGCGAGATGAGTGATCGAAAGGTTGAAATCAATGGTAAGTTTTTCTAGAGTTGATGCAGATCGCAAATAGTTAATAAATTCCTGTAATGAATGAGAGATAAAATTAACAATTGG
The DNA here is from genome assembly GCA_044376435.1 of Alphaproteobacteria bacterium. Classification (GTDB taxonomy): domain Bacteria; phylum Pseudomonadota; class Alphaproteobacteria; order JBILKX01; family JBILKX01; genus JBILKX01. Next base: position 6,964 of record JBILKX010000006.1, read on the forward strand.
CGCGCCATTGGGATCAGTAATAGGCAGGTATTCAAAGTTAAGATCGTACTTCATTTCAATCTGACGAAAGGTAAGAAAACGATAAATATCATCAAGATTTGCAGTGAGACCAAGGTGTAAAAAACGGCATTGCGGGTTGGTTATATTGGGGTGAAGTATCTCTCGTGGCATCTCGCGAAGAGCAGTCTTTAGAGCTGAGAACCGTGACCGGAAAGTAGGCGTAGTTGGGGGAATAAGAGCGTTGATAAAGCCATTTTCCTTCTCAGTATCAAGTGCGGCAATTAAGATTCTTTTTTGTTCTTCATTTAAACCGGAGATATCAATATTGTTGGCGATTACAATATATAAGTGGTTCTTATAATTCTCAATATTTGGGTCAGCCCGATTCACTGCCGCCACATAGTCGAAAATTTTCTCAGCAGTATTATTCAAAAAAGGTGAAAACTTAGATAGGTGAGTGGAAGGGGTCCAAAAAGGTGATGTATAGCGCCATAGGTAGTGAAAGACGGGCTTGTATAGATCTAACATCGCACTGGTAAATCCATCAATAAAAACCGGATGAAAATTTTTAATATCGCAATACAAAGGTTTTAGTGTGTCGAGTAAGGTTTGTAAGTCTCTTTCAGTAATGGGACAAAAGCGATCTGGCAAGCTTTTGAGTTGCAGGCGCCATAGGCTGCGATACTGAAAACATTCAAGAAAGAATGGGAGCCGAGAGAACGCTTGCGCTTCATATCCAGGTTTCATGAAAGTATAATTTTGTAGTGGTGTTGTTGGGGGGGTAACGCCAAGATCGTGAGGGGTGAGGATAAGGGTAGTGTGATGAAATATACCAGTCAAGTGCTGCAGGATATTATGGATATTTTTAAATTTCAGCTCAACATTAGTAAGGCTTTGTGGAGGGGAATACACAGCGGTGCAAGGGTCAAGGAAGTCCTGCGCCAAGCTATCCAGGTAGGATCGAGCTTGGCGTGCTGATGTTTGTGCTGTGATTACATCTGTCCACAATTCTTTCTTGAGAGTTTTGACTTTGTTTAGATACGCCGTGTGAGGACAGGAACTCTGAAGATTTTCTTCATCTAACTTTTGGCGGGCAAAAGTGTCTAGGTCGTTTAAATGGTTTTTTAGCTGAGCAAGATTTTGTTCACTGGTTTCCAAAGCGTTAATCGCCGTTGCGTAGGTATCGTAAGTTGGCAAGATTTTTTCGCAATTGATTTGAGTCGTAAGATTTTCCAAGAAATGTGGGGCAAAAGATAGATGCAAATGCACATTCGTTTGTGGACGTGTAAGCTGTGGCTGTAGATCCGGCCACTTTGCCAAGAATTCTTCATCCATTACGCAAGATATGGTGCGTTTATTAGCGCCATCTAATTTACCAAGAAGTGTTGCTTGAGTGAGTTCTAAGTCAGGAATATCTTTTGTGACGTTGGCTTCTTCAAGTGTTTCGAGGTGCTCAACTGAAAAAGGGGCAATACTCTGTTGGGCGGTGGGATCACTAGGCTGTTGTTGCGGTGATAAGCTCCATAAGTATCTGCCAACGATCGTCACGAGCGCTAGGGTAAAGAGTGGACGTAACGTAGTAAGTCTGCGCGTAATTTTTCTTGTTAGGGTATGGTTATTTTTATCAGTGCTCGCTGATGCAAGGCGTATAGGAGTGTCATCGATTGAAGATGGCGGCGGTGATGGTGTAGCGATTGCACTAGCTTGAAAAAGGCTAAATACCAGAATGTATAAGAGTTTTTTGGACATAAAATATCCCCCTCCCGTTAAAAAGACACTCTGTGGACACCCCAGCCCTCCCTCGCTGTGCGGCGTAGCCAAGGACGAACACGGTCATGTATATTGGATGCACTCCGCTCAGGGCGCACTTGTGCATCGCAACGCGGTGTTCAAGACCAAAATCTTACATCCACGGCCCAAACCGAACTTTATCAGAATGCTGATATTTAACACTATAGCTTAAAATGCACTTTAGCAAAGATTTTAACAATTAACGCTAAAGTCTATCCAGATATTTCTGAAACACTTGCCTCAATTTGTTGGCTCAGTTCTTTGATAGAAAGCGCTTTTTCAAGGACTTTTTCTGACTTTAACAAATATTGAATCACCATGTCTTCAAAGTACTGCGAGCGGATATAATCTAACATCGGGGTCGACTCAGAGCCACGCTTGAGTTCTTTTGCCAGCTGACGGTGCATCGATTCATCAAGGCGACGCGCAAAAGTATTCAGATATTGCGGAAAGCTAAGCTCTGGTTTAGTATCTTTGAGGTGCTCACCGGCAATGCATTGTAATACGACGCCTAAGCGCACGCGCCGTTCAGCAATCTTACGATAAGTTGCTTTGATTTCTTTCTCCTCTTCAGGATCTAGAGCAACCTGGCACTTGCCATGTTCGTCGTGAGAATGATGATCATGTTGTGCGTGATAATCATGAAGGAAACGATGCCAGATATTCTCAAACTCATTCTCAACCATGGAGGGTGGGGTGTCAAAATGATAAGATTTATCTAGGGCATCTAACACTAAGCGCTTTTGATGACTCCATAGCCGCTCATGGTTTTCTTGAATTAAAGAAGCCTTATACTTTTGCATGAAGTCTGCAAGGCTGGACTCGCCAAGGTCTTTGGCGAATTGATCGTCCAAAGTAATAGCAGGGATTTCTTTGATCTCGGTAATTGTTACATTAAATGTTACAGGTTTATTCCGTAAACTAGTGTAGTCATCCGTGTCAGGAAATACCGTTTTTAAGGTCTTAGTCGCGCCAACTTCTAATCCGAGAAGCTCCTGTCCCTGGCCAAACAGCGGATCATCCTTACCCATGATAAAAGATGTTTCCCGAGGCTGCTTGGAGACTGACGATCCGTCTATCTCCACGATGGATTCAATATGAACGAGGTCACCATTTTGTATAGGACGTGATACGGACTGAGCGCGTTTTAGGGCGGTAAATTCTTGGAATGCTTCTAGGCTGCTTTGCAACTCTTCCGAGGTCGGCTCTAAAGTGAGCTTTGTAAACTCTAAACCAGTTAAGTTGCTAAGATTTACTTGAGGTACTGTCTCGAACTGTAAATCGACAACGACATCTTTTCCACGCTCTTTTTGCTGGAACTTTAGGATGCGAGCGCCGCCAGCGGGGGCTAAATTTTTCTCTTTTTGCGCTTGATGTAACGCGACCTTTACTGCATCCGTCACAGCTTCTTCAAAGGCATCAGGACCATAACGCTGTTCTAAAACTTGTAAAGGAATCTTGCCCGGACGAAAGCCATCAATCTTAACATCTTTATTAAGTTTTTGGAGCTGATTTTTGTAGAATGATTCAACATCTTGTCCTGGGATTGTGAGTGTCATCTCATGGACGAGGCCGGTGGTATCATGCCGAGTAATATTCATAATAATCCTTTAGCTTTATTAATTAAAACTTTTATCGTCATTAAAAGAGAAAATGCCATGTCCAAGCAGAAGCAGTAAAGCTATATCACCTAGGTGTAACGCAAATGGTGCGGGCGGAGGGACTTGAACCCCCACAGCTTGCGCCGCCAGAACCTAAATCTGGTGTGTCTGCCAATTTCACCACGCCCGCTCAAATTTTGCTTCTTTTTCACTTGCATTGGGTATATCCCCAATCCAAATGAAAAAGTAAATTTTTGAGTGGGGAATTATGACCCTCGACCGGCGCTTGAAAAAGCCTTTTGTATCTCGTTTCGATACAGTCGGCTTTTCAAGCTTGGTGGTGAGCCAAATTCCCTCCCTCAAATTCTCCCCTTTTTCACTTGCATTGGGTATATCCCCAATCCAAATGGAAAAGTAGATTTTTGAGTGGGGAATTATGACTCTCGACCGGCGCTTAAAAAAGCCTTTTGTATCTCGTTTCGATACAGTCAGTTTTTCAAGCTTGGTGGTGAGCCAAATTCCCTCCCTCAAATTCTCCCCTTTTTCACTTGCATTGGGGATTAAGACTGAAAATCCGTATTATATTTAGATAAATCGGTCCTCGTCTGCTCAATGACATCGTATTATATAGCACAAGATTTTTGGAATTGGAAAAGAAAAAAGCCGTACATTCGAAAATGTACGGCAAGGAGTTTAAAACTAGCTTAAATTCCAGTCTCCGTTGGCATTTGCCGGCTATTAGATACCATAAAGTAGAGCTCGTTCCGGACTCCGCCATATGCGGAAACTGATTTCAAACTATTTTTTAACAATAACGTTTTTTATTATTATTAATGCTAATTAAAGCATCAAAATATAGTGAAATCAAATTTATTTTATTATTTGACCTTTCGATAAATCATCAAGAGTATTTTGTTCCTTTTTGTCTTCAGTATATTTAACATGTCGGCGATAATTGCTTTGCAATATTTCGAATCTTTTTTGATTTGCGACAACTTGCCGCAAATTTTCCAGGCAATCTGCTTGTAAACCTTGGTAATAAAGGCGCTCTTGGCATTTGTCAGAAATTTTTTGTTTTGTAGCTGTTACGAAGCCGTCGATAAAGTAGCTATATTCTGACGGCGCGTTATAAGCCTGAGTGATTTCATTCTCTAGAACGGCAATCTGTTGGTTGATTGAGGCTAAGTGTTCATCAATTGCGCTTAACTCGCGACGGATGGCATCGGTTTGCGTTTTTGTTTGGCGGATCAGGCGGGAAAGAGTTTTATCAGACATGAAGAATCCAATATTTGAGGCGTATACGAAAAAAGTGAGCACTGACGCGGAGCGTACATGCGGGTACGCTCCGCGTCAGTGCTCATGCCTCACATATTGGATTTTTGAGGGTCAATTAGAGGCAAAAGGCTTTTGAATAAAACTTTTCACATTGAGCCTTCAAGCTCTTGAGCGTCAGTATTTAAACGCGCATCGGCATGAGAACATAGAGCGCAGAGGCGTCCTTTTCATCCTTAAAAATAGCCGGGGATGACATATCATCGACCCAAACAGCCATCTTGTCTCCAGAAATTTGATGAGTAATATCGGTCAGATATTTAGCATTAAATCCAATTTCAAGATTTTCAACATCGGATTCAATCTCTGCTTCGTCGGCGGCTTGCCCATGATCTGGATTTACAGCAATCATCGCAAGGCTATTGCCGCCAATTCTAAGCTTGATACCGCGGAACTTATCATTAAGAACCGTCGAGACGCGGCCAACGCACTCCATAAAATTCTTTGTGGGAACCATAAATTGCCGATTATTATTCGCGGGAATCACGGCGTCGTAATTAGGGAAGGTGCCATCAACCAAACGTGCTGACAGAATACAGTTTGGCATCTCAAATTGCACTTGATTGGTCGATAATTGCACCAAAATTGCGGTCGTCGTATTATCTAGCAAGCGGCGTAGTTCGTGGACAGTTTTGCGCGACAAAATCACACCAGGAATATTCTCTGCGCCAACTGGACAGGGCACTTCCGCTAATGCCAAACGGTGGGAATCGCTGGCAACGGCACGTAACATCAACTGACCGTTGACATTAATTGGATGCAAGTATACGCCATTTAAGTAATAACGTGTTTCCTCAATAGACATTGCAAAGTGGGTGCGATCCAGAAGCTGTTTGAGCTGAGAAGCGGGAATAGAGAACTGAAAAGGCAGATCACTGCGGGTAATTTTGGGAAAATCGTCGGGTGCAAGGCAAGCAAGGCGAAACGCGGAACGTTTTGAGGTAATTGACAACGACTTACCTTCGTCATCCAGGGTTAGATTTACATCATTACCGTCTTCAAGGCGACGAACGATTTCATACAGAGTATAAGCAGGCACGGTCGTTGTGCCGGCGATCTCAACATCGGCAATGATCGTCTCAACGATTGTTAAATCTAGATCGGTGGCAGTCATCTGCAGTTTATTGCCCTCAGCAACGAGCAAAACATGTGAAAGCACAGGCACAGTGCTGCGCTTTTCCACAACGCTCTGGGCGTGACTGAGAGCTGCGAGAAACTCATTACGGACAACAGTTAACTTCATGATGGTACCTCAATAAAGTCTTTTGAAATTTTTCTTCATTCGGATCAGTTCACCAGGAGTGCTCTGACCGGAATCTTAAAATGTGCAAAAGATTGCTAAAAACATTATCACTTGCCATAGTACAACTAACACCCAGCGTAATCAAGTCTCTTGTATGGGGGGATCATAAAGCAATGTGAGGAGATGTGCCGGCTAACTCTTTAAAGTGCTTGCAATCTGAGTCATCATGCGCTCTGGCGCGTTATGTAGAATTAACCACGGCAAGGCCGTACTCACAAGTGTGGCAGTTTGGTCAACGAGTTTTTGCTCTGTGCCAGAAAAACGGGAGAGTACATAATCAGATACCAGCTCTGGGGCTCCAGGATGACCAATGCCTAGCCGAACGCGCCAATAATCTTTGCCAATAGCGGCATCGAGACTTTTAAGACCATTATGTCCGCCATGGCCTCCGCCTTGCTTAATGCGTATTTGTCCGGGTTTTAGATCTAAATCATCATGGAAAACAATAATATCAGCGGGGGGTATCTTGTGGAATCGGGCAACTTCAGCCACAGCTGGGCCCGAAAGGTTCATGTAAGTTTGCGGCTTAATGACGATAATTGGTGTTGAGGCGTCTGGGGTGCTAAAGTCGCCCTGGGCAAAAAAGTTACGACCTTTCGCTCGAAAATCTGACAAGCGATAGGCCGCAACCACTTCATCTATCACAATAAAACCAAAATTGTGACGCGTATTTTCGTACTCGCGGCCAGGATTACCAAGACCAACGAGTAACTTCATGACTAAGCACTGGTCTTTTCAAGGACTTGGCGTTGTAACTTGCGAAGCTCTGGTGTTAAGTTGCTAAAACGAGCGCCTTTTAGAAATGCATCTAAACCACCATTCTTTTCAATGGTGCGTAAGCCATTTGTAGATACCCGCAATTGAATAGTGCGACCAAGAGACTCGCTTAAGAAAGAAGCCTGCTGTAGGTTGGGGAGAAAACGCCGCCGTGTTTTGTTATTAGCATGGCTAACGTTATTGCCGGTAAGAACCCCTTTTCCAGTGACGAGACAGCGACGAGACATATGTAAACTCCTTCAAGAAAATATAGTTCCCCGTTAAAAAGACGCTCTGAGGCCAGCTATGGCGTCACGGCGGTGCTCGAATCCGCATGGATCTTGAATCCACTTTCGGTTCTGCGCGCCGCCGTTCCTAATATCTGGCTCACATATCGCCTTTTTCCCGGGGCCCCCACAGAATTTTACATATATAGCGCAAAACTCTGTCAGTTCAATGTTCAAAATCTTAAATCTATGGCTCAAACATTGCGGTAGTAGATTTTTTTCAAATCAAACCATTTCGATCCCTTTTTAAACAACTCGTCCCGTCTTGTCAAGAGGTTTGCGCTGATCCCCCAACCGATGCCGATAAATAGTCACTGCAGCAACCACATTTTGCACATACGCCCGCGTATCGGCAAAAGGAATGCTTTCAATCCAATCCAAAAAAGTGAGTTGCTGTGCCCGTGGGTCGCCGTACTTATTAAGCCATTTGCGCACGTTCCCTGGACCGGCGTTATAGGCGGTAATCGCCAAAATATACGAGCCTCCAAAGAGATTGATCAGTCGTGCTAGGTATTCTGAGCCAATTTGTATGCTGTAACCAGTATCGCCCTTAAGCCGGCGGGCATCGAACTTCCAACCAATTTTTTTGGCGAGATCTTTCGCAGTCTCTGGGCGGACCTGCATAAGTCCAAGTTCGCCGACGCCGCCAACCATATGGGTTTGAAAGCCGGTTTCCCGACGTATAATCGCATAAGCTAAAGCGGGCTCAATTGGAATTTTGGGAAGTTTTACCACTGGGTACGCTTGCGGAACGCGAACTTCCCCAGCTTTGCCGCCTTTCTGTGCAACCGACACGACATGCCCCTCGAGGGCAGGTGACAGTTGGTGCGTCAGGGTTAAGATAAAGCTTTGTTCTTGTGTGCTTGCTGCGTCCATAATCAGCCGCTTCAAAAACGAGCGGCCATGGGTGCCCAGCTTAGCCTCCGCGAGGAGCATCGCCGCAGGAATCAGGCGTGCATCGCCGCCAAATTGTTTGGGGCGCGCAGTTGATGGCTGCTGCCAGGAGAAATGGTGATGTTTAAGGTGATGTTGGGCAAGCTGACCATAGAAAGTGGTTTGATACGATGCAGCTTTTTGAAACCAAGTATCGGCTGCAATATTTTTACGCATGGCTTGATAAGCGCACGCACGCCAATACGCCGCGCGCGCCAAACTTACGGGGAACTCTACGGTGGTATAGAGTCGTTCAAAGTGTTGAGCGGCGCGTTGAGGTTGATGCAGCCGTTTTAAGGCAATCCAGCCGGCAATCCACTCAGCGTCAGCAAAACGGCCGCGTTCCTCCTGATTCGTGGGTTTGATATAATGCTGATTAGCAATAAGATAGGCTTGTTTATGGCGGCCTTGATTAATCAATGTGCGCACAACAGGGGCTTTAACCTGCCACCATATCTCAGGAAAATCCCAGCTGCCGCGGTATTCTAAAATGAGAGATGCGGCTTTAAGCTCTTGCTCGTGACGTACATACCAGGCGGCTACGCTATACACAAGTCCGGAGTGCTGGCGTATGCCGGGGGGCATTTTTAAGACGGCTTTCGGTGTGGCTTTATCATTATCTAGGGCAAAACGCAGGCGGGCAATATCCCGCCAAACTGGGGGCACCTTGGTGAAGATTCGCTTCGCTGACACCTCATGGCCATGCCAAATTAACCAGTTTAATCGCTTTGTATGGTCTTCTGATTTCAAGTGGCAGCCAAATGTTTGTAAAAAGATCTTTTCATCAGCTTCATTGAAGACGAGTTGATGCCATGACTGCTTGATAAGTTGCGGTAATTTTGCATCATCATTACGAGATAAGGCGAGTGCGTAGTACAAAGCGCCGCGTCCGGTAAGGGGAGGGAACTTAGCAAAGAATCGCATAATAATCTCATGGCTCGTGTCACAGCCCAAGAGGTCTTCTGCAAGGCGGCGCATTTGTTTTAGATGTGGCCAGCGTGGGTGAGAAAGTAAAAATTTGGCGACGGCTGCAAAGGTTTGTCCGGCGCGAGGTTTTTGGTAATCGATCCAAGCGACAACATCAGGAGTGCCAACACAGCCTGGCGCTGTCGCAAGCTTATAAGCTTGCTGCCAGCGTCCAGCACCTGCGGCGGTAACAGCTTGAACGCAGGCTTTTGGGGCGGCATGGAGGGAACCAATTGGAAAAATCATCAAAAACATCATTATTCTGGAGAGAATCTGTATTCGCTGCTTGCGAAAATGTGATTTGTTGAGTATCTTTTGAGTCCGATGAGGACTATTATGGCACATGGTATTTTGGTTGCAACACTGACCCCGTTTTCTGATACTGGCATTGATTGGCCAGCGTTTGAGCGCTTGCTTGCGTATCAGCTGGAAGGCGGCGTCCATGGTATTGTGATTGGTGGGACGACCGGCGAAGCCCCAGCGCTGACGCTGCAGGAATACCGTCAACTGATTGAGCAGGCCGCTAAGATAATTCAGGGGCGTGTGCCTTTGATTGCTGGGGCGGGGCACAATAGTACGGCCTATGCGATGGAGTTGGCTCAGCAAGCTGAAGCAGCGGGCGCTGATGCAGTGCTGGTGGTCAATCCTTACTACAACAAACCAACGCAAGACGGTCTTTATTATCATTTTCTCTCCATCCATGATGCTGTTCGACTTCCTCTTATTATATACAATAGTCCGAGCCGATGTGCAGGTGAAATTTCATTATCAACTGTTGAAAGACTTGCAGCGCTGCCCCGAGTGATTGGCATTAAGGAGACCAGCGGCCTAGAGCGGTATTCTGAAATGCGCCGACGCCTCGGCCATGAGTTTGCGCAATTTACCGGCAATGACGATGAGATACTCGCGGTGCTGGCGTTAGGAGGGGCTGGGTGTATCTCCGTGACAGCCAATATTGCGCCAAGGCTTTGTGTTGAGGTATACGAGGCGTGGCAGCGGGGGGATCATGCCCATGCGCTCGCGTGTCACGAGCGACTCTATCCTTTGCATCAGGCAATGTTCTATGAAAGCAACCCAATTCCTGTAAAATATGCAGCATTTCGATTAGGATTGTGTCAAAATAAACTGCGGTTGCCGTTAACGCCGCTGAGTGCGGGAATGACTGAGAAATTAGACCAGATATTGACACAAGTGTTGGAGATTGATGATGTCCACTAAAGGAAAGGTCGTCGCCCATAGCCGGCGTGCTCGTTATGATTATGAGATCTCGGAAACCTATGAGGCAGGCCTCATGCTGACGGGTACAGAGGTGAAGTCGTTACGGGCTGGCCAAGCAAGCCTAAACGAAGCCTATGCGGGCGAGCGGGATGGGGCGTTCTTTTTGTTTAACGCCACAATTTCTGAATACAAGCAAGCGAGTCGTTTCAATCACGAACCGAAGCGTCCGCGCAAGCTGCTGCTAAGGCGGAAAGAAATGCACAAGTTGTTTGGGGCTTTAAAGCGCAAAGGTATTACCTTGGTGCCAATTTCTATTTACTTTAATCATCGTGGTTGTGCCAAACTTGAGATTGGCGTGGGGCAAGGCAAAAAAGAAATTGATAAGCGTGAAACGATCAAGGAACGTGATTGGCAGCGCCAGAAATCGCGCCTGATGCGGGAACATTAAGTCGAGAAGGGACGTCAAGAATGATCAATACACCAAAAACAGCGCTGATTACCGGTATTACTGGCCAAGATGGAGCTTACTTGGCAGAGTTGCTATTGGCAAAGGGCTATATCGTGCATGGCGTTAAACGCCGCTCTTCCTCCTTCAATACAGATCGGGTGGATCACCTGTATCAGGATCCACATGAAGGGGACACAAAATTTTTCTTACATTATGGTGACATGACCGACTCAACAAATCTGATTCGCTTAGTCCAAGAAACACAACCTACAGAGATTTACAATCTTGCGGCACAAAGTCATGTGCAAGTAAGTTTTGAGACTCCAGAATATACGGCTAATGCGGATGCTGTGGGCACGTTACGCTTGCTCGAAGCAATACGTATTTTGGGGATGGAAAAACATGTGCGCTTTTATCAGGCTTCAACATCTGAGCTTTATGGCAAGGTCCAGGAAACGCCACAACGGGAAACAACCCCGTTTTATCCGCGCAGCCCCTATGCGGCAGCAAAGCTGTATGGCTACTGGATTACGGTGAACTATCGGGAGGCGTATGGGATGCATGCGTCCAATGGCATCTTGTTTAATCACGAAAGCCCCATCCGTGGAGAGACCTTCGTAACCCGCAAGATTACACGCGCCGTTGCAGCAATTCATCATGGTCTGCAGGAGGCACTGTATTTAGGTAATCTGGATGCGTACCGTGACTGGGGACACGCGCGTGATTATGTCGAGGGGATGTGGCTCATGATGCAGCAGGCCACAGCCGATGATTACGTCTTAGCGACGGGTGTGCAGTACAGTGTGCGGCAATTTGTTGAGAAGGCATTTGCGCATGCCGGGTATATCATTGAATGGCGCGGCACTGGTGTTGACGAGTATGGTGTTGATGTTAAAACCGGGAAGGTGCTCGTGAAGATCGATCCCCGTTACTTCCGTCCAACAGAAGTGGAGACGCTGCTTGGTGATGCGACAAAAGCCCGCACAAAGCTCGGATGGTCACCGAAAACAAGCTTTGAGACACTCGTTGCTGAGATGGTCGAGAGTGACTTAAGGGCACTTGCCCCCCATGAGGCGGTGGCGGTGGTGCAGCGTCGCTATGCTGTGCGCTAGGAAGGGCTAGATGATTAGTCAATTAGCCGCCTGCATTCGGGCGTTAACGATGGATGCCGTCGAAAAAGCTCAGTCTGGCCATCCAGGCATGCCCATGGGTATGGCGGACGTGGCCACAGTTTTGTTTACAGAATTTATGCAGTACTATGGCCCAGATCCACGCTGGCCGAACCGTGATCGCTTTATCTTGTCTGCCGGCCATGGGTCGATGTTGTTGTACTCGCTCCTGTATCTGACGGGGAATCCCTTCATGTCCCTTGAGGAGATCAAGAACTTCCGTTGTTTACACAGCCGTGCTGCCGGGCATCCTGAAGCAGACCTGCTGCCGGGCGTTGAAGCTACGACAGGGATGTTGGGGCAAGGCCTCGCCATGGCGGTCGGGATGGCGCTGGCCGAAAGAATGCTCGCCGCAGACTTTCCCGAATTTATCGATCATTATACCTATGTTATGGCTGGCGATGGCTGTTTGATGGAAGGTGTCAGCCATGAGGCTGCGAGCTTAGCCGGGCATTTGCAATTAGGGCGGCTCATTGTGTTATTTGATGATAATCACATTTCCATTGATGGGCCAACGAGCCTGACCTGTTCTGATAATCATCCGCAGCGTTTCGCCGCGTTAGGCTGGCATACGGTCGCAATCGATGGTCACAACCCACAGCAGATTCGTGACGCCCTGCAGGCGGCAAAAGCGGATCCCCGGCCGTCCTTGATTGCGTGTCGAACCCAGATTGGCTACGGCGCGCCCAATAAGCAAGGCACCGCCACCATGCATGGGACACCCTTAGGGGCTGACGAGATTGCCGCGGCCCGGGCGTTCTTGCAGTGGCCCCATGCGCCGTTCGTGATCCCTGAGGATTTATTATCGATATGGCGGGCGGCAGGTAAGCGTCATCAAGCTGTGCATGATCAGTGGCAGCAACTCTATGCGCAGAAGGGCGCAGCGCTAAAGCAGCGTTTTGAAAGCGTAGATCCGCGTGCAGTGCCAACCACAGCGCTCGAAGCCCTGCGTCAGAAATACCGTCACGAGCAGCCAAAGTTGGCCACGCGTCAGGTCTCTGGGGAAGTGCTGGCGACAGTGGTGCCGCAGATGCCGGCCCTCGTGGGGGGCTCGGCGGATTTAACCCCCTCCAATAACACGTTCGTGAAACAGACACAAGTTGTGGCGCGGGGCAATTTACGCGGGAAATACATCCATTATGGCGAGCGCGAGCATGGCATGGCGGCGCTGATGAACGGCTTGGCCCTGTATGGGGGTTTTATTCCCTATGGCGGCACGTTCTTAGTCTTTAGCGATTATTTGCGCCCGGCCTTACGGTTATCCGCGTTAATGAAAGTACCGGTGATTTATGTCATGACCCACGATTCCATAGGTTTGGGGGAAGATGGGCCAACCCATCAGCCCGTGGAACATCTGGCGAGCCTGCGCGCCATGCCGAATTTGCGCGTCTATCGCCCGGCGGATGCTGAAGAAGTGGTGGCATGTTGGCAGCATATTCTCGAACATACCCATGAGGGGCCAGCGGTGATTGCCCTGAGTCGCCAAGGGTTACCGGCTTTGACCAGGACACAGCCAACGTCGGAATTTCGCGGCGGCTATGTGGTCACTGAGCCGCAACCCTCACGGCAGATCACTTTGATGGCGACAGGGTCTGAGGTGCATCTTGCGACTCATGCGGCAGAGGTGCTCGCGCAGCAAGGGATAGGTGCGGCGGTTGTCTCATTGCCATGTTGGGAGACATTTTTAGAGCAGACGCAAGCGTACCAGGAGGCTGTGCTTGGACCCTGGCAGTTGCCACGTCTTGGCATTGAAGCCGCGGCTGACTTGGGGTGGCACAAGTTCCTTAAGCCAACCGACCGTTTTATTGGCATGCGTAGCTTTGGCGCTTCAGCCCCGTATCTTGACCTCTATCGACATTTTGGCATTACCGTTGAGAATATTGTGGACCAGGCGTTGGCATTGTGCCGTGTGGAACGTTAATTGGTTTTGGGAATCTCAATGGTCTCAATAGCATTGGGTGCCTCTAAAGTGCTGAGCTGCACTGTAAAGGGTTCTGGGAGGCGCATATCTTGGAAGGTTTTACGATAATCCGCATAATGATCTTGGGGCACAATAAAGCTTGCTGATTTTAAATGTTGTAGGGGATCGGATAGATTTCTGCGATCTCTCAGTAGATTATCAGTCTGCAAAACTTGTGGTCTCCAGAATGATTGTCCAACCTTCAGAGTAATATGGTCATGAGGAAAATCATAAAGCCAATCATTAAAAATACGATACTCTATACTGAGGGGAGCAAATACAAGATCTAAACTTGTGAAATCTAAAGTGATATGTGGGAATGGTTTTAGGTGCAACGGACTTATGAGGTGAAAAAATCTATTGGTATAAACATTAGGAGCCATTTTTAAGATAAGCTTTTTGAGGCGGGGCGTGTTATTTAAATTTGAAGAAAGCTTGCTTAGAACATCACGATAGGCAGGGCACGCCATTAATCTGATGTCAAGATGCAGCTCATCAAGGGTGAAATTGGGTTGTGCAAAATACGTACAGATATTAATGAACGGGACAATTGGTTGATGATCCTGTGAAGGAACAAAACTTGTTAAATCCAAAACCTTGATATTCTTTAAAAGTACATTCAGTAACGGGGGGGCAAGTCTTTGGTTAGATAGTTTCTGCAATATCTCTGGCTGATTGAAATAAATATCGCCAATTTGTGCAAAAGGGGCGCGTTGATCGTTGCGTTGACCATTCCAGAGACCGATATAGCTGATCTCGGGGGTAAAATAACGTATATTGTTAGGCGTATTTGTTAAATTTGACAAAAATTGATCTAAAATATCTACACTTGAAGGAACGCTCAATGGGGCTCTCATCATTTTTAAAGCTGATTTATTCGCCTTTTTGGCGTGAGCATTTATTGCAGGGGCAGAAATACTGAGGACTCTTTTCGTATCAAGATCAGTTCTCGGCGTTAAGGCTAAGTTAGCGAAAAACAAACCTTTGGATTTGTAGAAATGATCGTTGCTGTACAGTTGATTTTGTAAGTAAGATTGTAGAGCATGATACCAAGTCCGAGAGACTAATTGGGCTCTCAGTAGATCTGGCCCGTCAAGATACCTAAAAATTACGTTGTAAACATCAGGGGGCACGAGGCTGAAATCATCTGTAGATGGTGAGGCCTTGGCGATAGCAAAGGGGGTAGGGTGTGATCTTGTGACAAGAGGCTGATGGGCTAAATCTTCATCTAATTTTTCTAGAGCCCCTAAAGGAATGTTTAATGATCTGACACTACGATCTGCAACTAGACTACGTATGTCTTGCAAAACACTCGCAATGCCAGGGAAAGCGACTAAAGTAAAGGCGCCTAACTTGTAAGAAAGCAAAGTCAATAACCAAGGAGTAAACACTCCCCCATAGTAAAGTGCTTTGCCTTGGCGTGTGGTGAGTTTGGAGCGAATAGTGTTGCGTAACTCATGCCACTGCGGGGGTGTAAGTTTAATGATATTATGACGGGCTTCAGGGCTTAGGGCAGGCTTACCCTTAAAGGAATCAAGTTGTGGAAGTTTATAAAACAAATCATATGATTTCTGCCATTTTTCTATATCCGCTGGTAACTTTGGTTGGGAGAAATAAGCTGCAGAACGCCCCCAGAATAAACTTGTTGCCGCAAACAACCAAAGCGAGGCGGCTTTTGGAAAGAGCTTAGAATAAAAAGGGGTCAGCAAAATTGGCATCAGTCCTAAGGCATTGAGAGCAGAAGAATTGTATAGTCCATAGGTAAAAATCATCCGGTTTACAGTTTTTTCAGGTATGGTTGCTGAACATTTTGCGGTACGATTTTGCGCTGTCTGTGTCCCTGTTGCTTGTTCAGAGCTCTGTTCGATATCAGGAAATGTCGGGAGCTGTAACCCACTAAAATTTATCAATACTGTGAAGAGGGCATTTATCATGGTCAAGCTCGTTTTTGCAATTCAGCTGTCAAGATATTGCGGCCTGTTAACACGAGTGCCCGTAAATGATGTGCCCCAGGATACGGAAGGGCCTGCATATAGAAATCTAGTGTTTCAGGTTTGTTCCCTGAGATTCTAGTAAGTATTGCACTGAACAACTCCATGCTCACGATTGCTGTCAGGGTAACCGAAATGGTCATTATCCACCTCGAAAACCCAGGGAGTAGATTGCCTTTAAAATGAAAATCAAGCGACGTTGAGGTTATTGTGTATCTGGGCCGATCTAAAAACCGGAAGAGCTGATGGGCGCAAACAAGATAGGTTACAGCTAAGCAGAATAATGGGCGATTATCATTTGGAAAAGACGCATTTATAGCACTCATTTCTCTTTGATATTTGTCCTTGAGGGTTTTTAATTCAGCGGTTGATAGTTTTGAAAGATTATGAGGGTCAGTAGCAGAGGGTAGATTCTGATTAAGTGTCAGCAACTCTGAAGATGGCTCAGCCCAAGCTTCAAGACACAAACTACAAAGAATAATTTTACAATAAATCCACATCACATGATCTTAATGTTTTTTTGTATATAGGTCAATGAATTTTTGTATTGTCTCGTCTCCACGCTAAGTAATTCTGGGAATCTCAATGGTCTCAATAACAGTCGGCGTTTCTAAAGTGCTGAGCTGCACTGTAAAGGGTTCTGTGAGGCGCATACTTTGGAACGTCTTACGATACTCCTCATAATGACCTTGGGGCACAATAAAATCAGCAGATTTAAAGTGTGGTTTGGCGGGTAGAATCCTTTCGGTGGCCCACTCAGAGGCCGGCCAGGCGTTAGCCCCTAATTTAAAGGTGATATGCTTATAAGGGAAGATCTTGAGCCAAGTTTTGAAGGATGCGCGCAAATCAGGGGGATTGTGTAAAAAATGATCGGTGTTTGGAGAGGGATTGACAAACTCTAAGGTAATCTTTTGAAAATAATTTAGACAACTAAGTATCGATGAATTCCATTGCAAATAGTTAAAAACGTCCGATTGATTAATATCAATTTTTAAAACTATTCTATGAAAGCCTGGTAGAGCGTTGAGTAGATTCGTAGTCAAGGGGGAGACATCATTGCGTCCTGAGGCCTTCAATGCGTTAGTAAAAATTCTTTGATAAATAGGATAATTCAAGGTCTGCAAATTCAAATGTACTTCATCTATCTTTAAAGCCGGATTGAAACCAAGGCTACAACAATTTAAAAATTGTATGATTGGGTCTTGAACGACAGGAGGGTTAGGATCGTTGCTATCAGGAAGAGTCATAGGACAAAAGCAAGACAAATCTAAAACCTTAACTTTTTTAGCCAAAGATAAAAGTGGTGTATTGAATGGCTGTAATTGCTGAATCTTAGATAAATTTTCTTGCGTATCAAACCCTAGATTTAGGGTTAGGTTTGCGTCGTATAACCGTAACTGTATAAAAGACAGAGTATCATGCCAATGTCTATAACCAAATTTTAAAGCATTCTCTATGGCAGACGACTCCTCTAGGGCTGCCATGAGTTGTGTCTGTGAGTTAATCCCTAAGGGGGCGCAGAGCATTTGTAACGCAGCTAAATTTGCTTTGGCAATCTTATCGCGTTGTGTGGGCATAGACAACTGTAGCGCGAGCTTACCCTCTGCGACTGTAGAGGCTAGCGGTAAATTGCTAAAAAACCAATCATTCATTTGTTGAGCATGAAAGGCGATGTAGGACGGGTTTTCAAGATAGGCGTTAATCTGATGGTACCACGACTTAGCCACGCGCCGAGCATGAAGTAAGTCATGACCATCGACATGCTTGAGGATCTCTTGAAATATGTCTGAAGAGAGAAGTGAGATCGGGGTGTTGCTGTGAGATGGTTGCGGTAGGCGCGGCAACGCATAAAATTGAGCAGCTTCAGACAAAGCGGTATTAACCGCTAATTCCGAATTTAACGTAATCGGCAAAGTACTCTGCTTTTGATGCAGAAATCTTCGCCCTAGCTTCTTGGGCAAAAGTTCTGCCAGATCAGACAATGAGTAGTTTAGATCAACTAAGTATGCGATAGACCCGAGAAAAGATAGCAGCATCAGCCCGGTACATAGCGCAGGAGTAAACATCCCCATATAGTAAAGCGCACTGCCTTTGCGTGTTTTAAGCTGCCGTTGAGTATTTTCGCGTATGTCGTGCCATTCAGGGGGCGCCACAGGGGGAGAGGGAGTGGTCATGGCCGGAGATGTGGCAGAAGCTGAGTGCTGTGCCGCTTGATAAAATTGAGTATGGGATTGATACCAGCTGGTAACAGATTGTGGAAGGGAGGAGAAGCATACAAGAGCCCCTATGCGTCCAATCACCAAAGAGGTCGCTGAGAGAAACCATAGCCCTAAAGCGGGTCCGCAGTATTTAGAAGTAGAGGGGACAAATAAAGCGGGTAATAAGCCAATAAAGCTTAACTTCCAGCTGTCATAGAGGCCTTGAGTTAAAATCAGACGCTTCTCAATCCTCGTTGGTCTGGTTGAGTGTGTTTTGGACTCTGTGGGAGTAGCTGGTTGTTGGGATGTGATCGCTATAGGAGCCGGTAGATTTATGGGGAGCGTCTGCGGTGGTTCTAAGCCCGTTAGATGAAGAAACGTTGCGAATAAGCTGGATAGCATGGTTATTGCCTTGTCTCTAATGCACGAGTGACACTATTGTGTTTCAGCATAAGTGAGGATTCTAAATTGTGTGCGTTGGGGGCTGAGAGCTCTCTGGCAAAAAAATTAACTTTACGGGAACCTTTTGTAAACAAAGTAATCCCTAGGGCAGAAGTGAGCAGGATAATGCCAATCATAACTCGATTTTTATAAAGTTGCTGAAAAGTGGATATAGTCTCAGTTGGACGAGTAATGAGGGTTAAATGACTTGATTCGATGGCCAAGCCTGATTTATTTAAGAGTTGATAAAATTTATAAAGCGCCACGGGGCTTGTGAATAAAATACCAAGGAATAATCTAAAATTATTGCTCCCCACAAGGCGTATTTGGGCCAGCTGCTGACTAACAAGCGCCTGCTCTGCTTGTAAGTCTTTTAACGAAGCTTTGGAAAGATCATGATCAGAAATACTTGAAAGAGATGGGATGTTCTGGGGTGTTTCGGGTAAAGCACAGGCGGCTTTTGGGGCCAGCATACAAGCGATACTTAAACAAAATATGATCATTGGCTTCAACATAACAAACACCCTATCATCAATCTTTAGGTATGTTTGCATAAAAGTCAAGATATTTTTAATAACGTCTTAACCCCTTGTTAAACTGCTATTGGTACCATTATTCTACTATGGAAAGCGTTAATTTAAAAACACCTGATAAGCTCTCACAGCGCGTCAAAAAGATCCATTATCTTGAATATAAATCTATTGAAGAAACAGAGCTCGTTCAAGGTTGGGCAGAAAAACAAGATCCAAGAGCCTTAAATGAGCTGGTGCGTCGCCATGGGATTTTAGTGCGCAGTATCGCCAATCGTTATCGGGGCTATGGATTGCCTATCGAGGATCTGATGGCCGAAGGCTATGTTGGGATGATGCAGGCTGTTAAAGGGTTTGATCCTGAAAAAGGGTTCAAGTTCAGCACCTATGCCCGGTGGTGGATTAAGTCAGCGATCCAACATTATATCATGACGACATGGTCGATTGTGAAAATTGGGACGACCATGAATCAAAAGAAATTGTTCTTTAGTTTAGGGCGTTTGCGCAATACTCTACAACAGCGCCATCAAGAAAATTTGAGTGAAAGTGACTTGGTCACTCTAGCAGAGCAGACGAATATCCCCATTAACGATATTCGGCAAATGGTCATGCGTATGCGGGGGCAGGATGAGTCATTAAATATGACAATAGACGGGGGTGAGGGAAGTGAGACTGACTGGCAATCGCTTATCCCTGATGACCGTGAGATGCATGATGCTGCGCTAATCAACCATCAGGAGTTGGTAAGGCAACAAAAAATACTCCAGCAAAGTCTCGTCTGTCTTACACAGCGTGAGCGTCATGTGCTGGCCAAACGTCGGCTGCACGAGCCACCTGTAAGACTTGAAGAATTAGCGGAAGAGATGCAGCTTACCAAGCAACGTGTACATCAGATAGAGCTTGCGGCATTTGAAAAGCTTCGTAAGGAAGCAGCGAAAATCGCTAGAGCAGAACTGCTGGCAAACCGCAAGCCACCAGCAGGAATGTTGACGAAATCAATAACTTTTGTCAGTGGCATTGGTCATGCTTTAGGGAATATCATGACTTTCTTTCAAGGCCAATTCCTTCACAGATTCATCCCATTCTTCAAGAAGAAGTTTTTGCATCTTTCGTAGAGCACGAATACGTATAGCCGCCCATAGTGATAATAGCGGCGCAAGGGCCCACGGTACACAGAAATATATTATAACACCGATCAGGCTGCTGCCGTAGATGACATACCATGATTGGGAGTTACTGATCAAATCTAGGGCATACCGTAGGGAGTTATTCTGAAGCCACAGAATGATTAATTGGGAAAAAATACCTGAAAAATTTAGGTATCCAACGCAAGTGGTCATATATAGTTGCGGATTGCGATCCAGAAAAAGCGCGATGGCTGTGGGCCAAAAGCCAATGATAAAAATAACGAGACCAGGAAAACCAAAAGCTACCAGGGGAACTATAGCTAATAAACAAAGACCAATAATGTGCCACTCGCGCATTTATCCTCCTTTAAGTCCATAGAGTACGTTAAAAATTAACGTTAACGCAGCAAGACTCATCGCCACAAGGGTCGTGAGGGCGTAGCTGCGCTGCTCTAAATCAACTTTATTATCAATATAGGTTTGTTTAAGATAAGCAATCTCTTGGGAGGCAAGGGCATACTCCTGTTGCGCCTGTCTGAAATTTTGTGCATCGTAAGTGACGGCAGATTGATCATTGAGAATAGCAAGTACTTCACTAATTTGGCCTTTTTCAGCAGTGGTGGCAGCTTTAGTATGTTGCTGCTGGCGGAGGCGTAGGCTTTTATAAGACCCCCATATTCCGACTGCATCGTCAACAAGACGTTGAGCAATTTGAGGGAGAGGGCCGATCTTATGCAGACGCTGAGCATCGGCAAATAATTTCACTTTTTCAATATACTGAGGATTGTGACCAGTAACTTTTGAGAGTAACGGATAGGATTGAGTATCACTAGCTGTGCTCACGAGGAAGGCTAGAACATGAGGATCGCTCAAAAGATTTTCATGCCCATTGCGGGCTAAATTCGCATCAAGATAGGGTAGTAACACCTTCGGGTGCGCTAAATTAAGGGATTTTAAGGGTGTCGATAAACAGGCGAGCCCTGGTATCAGCCTGTACATAAGCCGAAAAATCACCTCATCGAATAGATCCTCTTGCGGGGGAATATAAAAAATATCATATAAATTACTGACGGAATTGGCCTGCTTGGTATTGCGATTTTGCAATGTCCAATACGACACAAGTTTGTGGCGAAATACATCCCGAATGAGGACCAAATCTTGCTGATAAAGATAAGACCGAGCAATAAGCTGGTGAAACCCATCTGGCATGAAAGTTAATGTCTCCCAGCGGATAGGTCCTTCGCGATCTAAAAGTAAGCAGATTTGCGTCAGGATGCGATTGCGTTCGGTCAGATTGATGGGGTTAATGCTATTGAGATACCCAATCACGGTGTTGATGCGATCCGCAAGTTCTTCATTTTTTAGATTGCGTCTTACCCACGTCTCTAAAGCGTTATCCCTTGTTAAGAGCTGCGCGCCTTGTGTCCAATCCTGCGCGATTTGATGAGCAACTGCCCGCCCAGTAAAGCACTTATACTCACCTATATCAAAGCTGCGGGCGGCCTCGCTTGGGTTTTGCGATTTGTTTGACTGCTTTTGATTGTCTAACCAATCTTCAACATCGTTGAGAGTCCAGCGGTCTGATGTTCGATCGGTCAAGAGGCCTTCAAGTAACTCAAGCATGCGTGTTGAAATGCGGGGATGACGGCCAGTTAATGTCTTAAACGACCCTATACTAAGGCGCTTTTCCAAAAATGCTTCAGGTTTTTCAGTAATAATTGGAACTTGGCCAAGGAGCATACATAACGCAACTCCACCCAGGGCGAACATATCATCGGCTATAGTGCCACTTCCGCGTGACTCACGATGACCGCCTAGGATACGCTCCAGGGGTTCCAGGAACTCGGGTTGGAGATATCCAGGGGGAGTGGACACATGTTCGCCGAAGAAGAGCGTATTTTTATTGGCATTGGTATAAAATAGGTTTGATAGTCGCAAGTGACGGTAGTTTGCCCCGTGTAATTCAAACACACGCATCAGGGCACAAAAAGGTCGCAGCAGCAAGCTAACAAGATCGGTATCGTCAATCTTTGTAAATTTTTTGGTGGTGTCAGTGGAAAAGCGAGGCCCTTGTGGCGACTTAAGAATGATCATAAATCGGTGCTCAGTAATCCCCGGCCACTGACCAATGCCATAGGCCACGGCCTGTTGCAGAATATCAACCTCTGCCATGCGCTTCGTTGTATGAATGGCGGCAAAATTTGGCACCGGCCAGTCGTTACAGACAAGAGCATAAATAGGCTTATAGCGCTCTTTGATGTCGAATGCATGAAAGGCCATGCCAGTGGGGGTATTAAACGTGGGCAGTGGGGCCTTAGGGTCGACTAAAAAGCGCTCATCCAGCAAAAGACCGTTGGGGGTTGTTTCAATTAAGTGCATAGGCGGATAACTTAAATCTATGGTGCAAACATAACCTTAATAAGACTTTTTTACATTGAACGAAAAATAGTTTCCCCCTTTCAAGAGGCCTGCTTGAGCGCACGAAAAGAAGGTGTGGTATGAAAATAATGTTTGGATGCATATACACCAAGCTCTTGAATAAATTACCTATCCAGTCTATTCAATGACTTGCACTTTGTCATCTGTTTTTTCGTATATTTTTGATAATGATGGTATATACCCAATCCACTTTTCCATTTGGAATAGTTATAGCCGCTCGAGGGACAAAAAAGGCTTGATATTGAAGTTAGACTATGCGTATTATGCGGCATGTTAATCGTCAGAACGACGTGGTCGGCATTTACAGCATTATTATTAGATAAGATGATTTATTCCCCTTTAAACCAGGAGCTCATGAGCACTAAAGTCGCTATGCGGCTTGTTGATCAAGAAATTGCGCAGGTGCAAAAACTTGGCGATGACCTTGAATTGTTTCGCTTAAAGCGCCGTCGTGCCGAGCTTGAATCTATTTATCGACGTCTATGGGCGCAGGCGCAGCCAGATATTATTGCTTAAATGAAGCACTCTCCTCTCTTAGAAGCCGTAGACCTCACCTTTAGCCACGGTAATTCCAGCATTCTAGAAAGTATAGATTTAGCTATATACCCTAATACCGTTACTACGATCATTGGTCCTAACGGTGGTGGTAAATCAACGCTTTTGCGGCTTTTATGTGGGCTGGAGGCCCCCACTCGCGGTGAGGTTATTACTCAGCATGGGTTGCGGATTGGCTACATGCCTCAGTCTCTCCAAATTCCGGAATTGTTGCCTATAGATGTAATAACGCTTTTGCGGCTCTATCGTAGAATAACGGAGGCGGAAAGTATGGCGGTGCTGCAGGAAACAGGGGTTGAGCGGTTGGCCCGGCGCCAATTCCATACCTTATCTGGGGGCGAGCGGCAGCGTGTGCTTTTAGCACAGGCGCTTGTAACTGAGCCGCAAGTGCTGATGTTGGATGAGCCGGTGCAAAATGTTGATATCGCTGGCCAGGCAACTCTCTACCGTTTGATTGAGGAAGTGGCAAAACGTCGGCAATGTGCTGTTATCCTCGTGTCCCATGATTTGCATTTTGTGCTGGCTTCAAGTGATCATGTGATTTGTTTGAATCACCATATTTGCTGCGCGGGCCATCCTCAGGCGGTGCGGCATGATCAGGCGTATAAAGCCTTATTTGGCGATTCACCAATCGCTCCTTATATTCACCATCATGATCATGACCATGCCGATTGATGCCTTCCTTGTCTTAGCGGCGCTTGGGGCGAGTGCCTTAGCGGTTTTAAGTGGCCCCGTCGGCAGCATACTGCTGTGGCAGCGCCGCACATTTCTCGCTGACAGTCTTGCGCATAGTGCATTATTAGGGGCGGCAATCGCCCAGTTGGTGCAAGTGCCGATTTACGTCGGGGTATTCGTGGTGTCTGTTGTCGTTGCTGTGTGGCTGGCGGGGTCTCGTCAATCTCATCTGAGTGAGGCCAAGCTGACATTTGTCAGTAGCGCCTGTTTAGCGTTTGGATTTATCATCATGTCACTGATGCCATCAAGCCGCATTTCAAGTCTTGAAGCTTTGCTATTCGGGGATTTATTGCTGCTCGATACGGGAGGCGTTGTGAAACTCTGGGGCGCAACTTTAGTATTGCTCGTGAGTCTGATTGTCATGTGGCGCCGTCTGTTGCAAATCATCATCGCTCCCGATATTGCGCAAGTCTATGGCATGCCCGTGCGACTCTATCAGGGGGGGCTGATTATCGGTATTTCCCTTGTTATTGCGGTGTTTTTCGAGCATGCGGGCGTCTTGCTGTTAACGGGATTGTTAATCATTCCCGCTTTGACAGTGCAACCATGGATGCGCACGCCGACGCAAATGGCTTTAGGCGCGAGTCTCTGGGGAGTAGTGATTGTGAACAGTGGCGTGGCCCTCTCTTGGGTGCTCAATCTGCCCTGTGCGCCGACAATCGTTGGCCTTGCAGCCCTAGGGTATCTTGGATCAAGACTCATACGCTAGTCGGATTTTAAGTCGTTCTTTATCTTTAAGTCAAAAAAAATATATCTAATAAAATTAAAATTTGATACAATTAGGTTATACCCAATCCAAATGGAAAAGTGGATTTTTGAGCGGGGAATTCTGACTCACGACCAGCGCTTGAAAAAGCCTTTTGTATCTAGTTGGCCCTGAAGAACCCAGTATGTGAGACAGATGATAGGAAAAGTGAGCCCTGACGCGGAGCGTACATGCAGGTACGTGAGCATTCAGGGCGCAACTTTGACGACGCAGACGTCCACAGAGTGGGTTCTTCAGGGCCGACGATGAGATACAGTCGGTTTTTCAAGCTTACCCTTGAGCCAAATTCCCTCTCTCAAATTCTCCGCTTTTTCATTTGGATTTATGATACCCAATCCAAATGGAAAAGTGGATTTTTGAGCGGGGAATTCTGACTCACGACCAGCACTTGAAAAAGCCTTTTGTATCTAGTTTCGATACAGTCGGTTTTTCAAGCTTGCTCTTGAGCCAAATTCCCTCTCTCAAATTCTCCGCTTTTTCATTTGGATTGGGTATAGAACTAATCTTAGAGAGAGGAGCTTATCATGACACGTTTTACAACCCACACTCTGAAAAATTTTTTGATGGGGATCGTCCTCATATTCGCAGGCTTTTTGCCGTCCAAAGGTTGGGCTATGGATTTTGGCCAGGGGTACGGGTATAATGATGAGATAGCGCAGACATATCAAAATTCTTTACTAGACCCCCCTCCTCTAGGTACAGTTTCTGCACCTACCCCTATGCTCTCGCAATCTTCCCAGAACCAGAATATCTTAGAGCAAGCCCGAACAGACCTACAATATCTTCAGCAACTTCGCGACTTTGATGAGAATATTCTCAATACGGATTCTAAAACTCAGCCGCTTGATTTTGAAGTTTTTGAGGCCGATAACCCATGGTGTCTCACGGTGCATTTATTCTATTCAGAGAAACCCGTGGAGCGAGAGTATAAATATCAAGAAATCAGAATGCGCTTGAAGGAAATTCTTCATGCGGCAGCGAGTCATCCTTCTCACACGTTTCCGCAGTCATGTGCGATCTTGAAAGATCCTAGTACTCTTTTCTTAGCTGAGGAGTTTCAGCAAATTGCCATGGGACATATATTCCAGGATCGACGGTATGGCTTGGAAGCTTTAGATCAAGCAATTGCGACACTATCACAAAACGATAAGCTCACCGCCCGTGAGAAAGAGCCTTTAATCCTCTATAAAAATTATGCTGGGTTTTTTTATGATTACAAAGCTGTGGAGAGTTTATCTCAGTTAAATCACTTCAAGGGGAAAAAGTTCCGCAATGATGTAGAGGGACGTATCAAACTGTTAAGAATATTACAAATTCAAGGCGAATATCTTAAAAGTATGCTGCCGTGGACGCTCAGCCTGGTCACAGCGATGCCTTCTGTAAAACTGCTCACGGAACTTAGGGATCGTTTGGCGCACTTAAAAGCTGAGAAAGTAGCGAAATTACTTAGTGAGGACAAACAGATTGGGTCTTTATTTCAAGGATTGGCGATGGATCAGCAGAAATTGTTCGGCAAATTTAAGGATATTTACACGCGCCATCCCTTATATGAGCAAAAGTCTGGAATTTCGCCATTCAAAAGTCAGCAAAAGCAAGCAAGAGCAGAGGCAGAACGTATTTGGGGGGAGATGCAAAGCTATGCGGTCGTTGTGAATCCGGATAAAGAGGAGGAAAATCCCGTGGAAGATAAAGCCTGGCCTGGTTTTCAAGGTCTCTTAAATCATTTTGGTACCCCTAAGCAGGCATCTAAGGCTGAAGTTGACATAGAGGCTTTATTTGCCGGCTCCTATCCACCTAATGCGGCTGAATTGCGGCGAACAAAGGGGGAGATGCAAACCTGGAGAACATTAATAATAACGGGGGTAGGCCAAGAGGCTGATGATTTTTTAAAGACGCTGAAAGAGCATGCCCCGGCAGCGCCATTGCCGCGAGATTCACTGGAAACCCTTCATAAAACCCTTCAAGAGACACAGCAACAGAAAAATAGTGCTTTCAAGAACAAGAATGAGGAGCAGGGAAAAGCTCTAGGTGAAAAAGTGAAAGCGCTGCGTAAGGACATAGTATCAATTTTAATGGCTAACGAACAGCAATCGGCAGATTCTAAAAAAGAGGCTGATGGGCAGGAATCACCAGCCTCAAAAAAATGGGGCAGTTTCGTTAGCGGTTGCATGCAAAAACCTTTTGATGAGTTTATACAGGAACTTGAATCGAAGCGCACTGTAAAGCAACCCCTAAAGGTCACTGACAAATCTATTACAGATTTTCACACCAAGCTAGTTCAAGATAAAAAAGCTATTAAAGTTATTGCAGAAGCAAGCGAAAGCGGTGCACAAGACCGGAAATCCCTCAGAGCAGCGCGTGAGCGAGAAAATCGACTTTTTGCCTATCAGTTGATGGGATACAAGGAGGAAGAGGCAATCAGACTTGAGACTCAAGCGCAAACTCTTTTAAATCTGGATGACTTAAAAGCAACCCTCAAAGACAGTGCAACAAAAAAGCCGAAAAAACAGGAGCCGGGGAAAAAATCCATCACCATGTCTGACAAATTTCAGAATTTTTATGCAGTCATAAAAGAGCCGATCGAGGCGCTTGAGGAGGCGCTTAAAAAATCTTTGGGATTAGATAAAATAAGGCCGCCCGTATATTCCTGGAGTGAAAGTATAAACCCGCTTGAGCAATGGTTTCATACGGTTCATCGGATCAAAATTACAACCCAGCAGGATAAAAATAGCTATCGCACCCAGAAAATCCAAAAACTCCTTAATTTTATTGATGTTATCCGTCAAAATATGCAGATCACCACCACTGTTGAATTAGAACACGAAAAAGACTGGTTGAAACAAACAATAGAGGGCAAAATTTCTGTTATTCAGGACTTGTTGCGGGGCCTGAATTTTCAAGAACCTAAAGAGTCGGATGGCATGCAGTCGCCAACCGCTGAACAGTGGCCAATGCCGCCAGTATTGTTAATATCGGTTATGTGCATTGAAGATGCTCAGAAGCCCGTAAAAGATTTAAAGAAACAATGTGATGAGTTGGATACCAAAACGAAAACAATTGAAAATCTTAAAAATCATGCCTCTATTGACATAGCGCGTGGAGAGTTTGTTGATAAAATACAAGATATTTTTTCTGAGATTGCAAAATTACCTGCCGAGGTGTTTTGCACAGAAATGCCACGATTACCTCCTACACAACTTGAAGACGAAAAAGCAGCGGTTTTGGAAGATCTGGAAGTTTCCCTGAGATGGAATTTGGCTGAGAAAAACAAGCTGTGTATGTGGGATCATGAAAGCAAAAGAATTCTGAAGACGCCCGAATATCTTACAATGTTTTTATCTCAGGATAGGCGTAGTGCGGTCGTGAAAAGCTCTGGGGATAAAGCCAAAAGCGAGTTCTTGATAGCGACGTTCTATGAACAGTTGAAAGATGTCATGGATTATCCGGAATTGTCTTCATTGCAAGGGTTAATTAAAACACGTAACCGCTTCTTCCATCCAAAACCTTTTAAGGATGGATTATTCACTGGAATGAACAGTTTCCTTAAGGAGGAAGCTTTGCAAAAAATTGGCGATAACCTTATGGTTTTATGTCTGAATGTTAAGTTTGTGCTGGAGAACGCTTTGGTAGCGATTAGTAATCCGAACATGGTAAAGGCAGTGCGTCCTCTCCTGGTGTCAGTACCCGACAAAATAACAGCCCACGTTTCGCACATCATGATCCCTCAGTCTGAGCCTTTAGTGCCTTTGGATAAATCGGTGGTCCCTACACCCACTAACTCAGTCTTGCCATCCTATGTCGCAAAGCCTGAATATGGTAGTGAGGATGATGAATCCACAGAAGGTATGCCGCCCTTGATCCCTGTAGTGCAGATAAACCAAAATCAGCAGGCTCATGAGTAAGGTGAGGGCATAATCAGGACGCAATTAAGGGATTGACACCGTTTCCGCTTTGTGCCAATATGGGCAAAAATTCTAAAGGGTAGATATGCGTCATTCAAAGCGTTCTGTTTCAGCCGGTCCTTCACAGCGGCAATTAAGGGTTTCTGAGCTGATCCGCCAGTTGGTCAGTGGTATTTTCTTGCGCCGAGAGCTCCGTGATCCGCTGATTAATAAATCGCTGGTGACGATCACAGAAGTACGTATTGGCGGGGATTTGCATACGGCGGTGATTTATATCACGTGCCCAACAAGCTCTGATGTGCCGGCGCTCCTGAAGGCCTTGCAAGAGGCGACACGTGAGATTCGTAGCTTAATCGCGCCGCATATTCACCTAAAATTCCTTCCCAATCTCCAATTTCGTTACGACGATACCTTTGAAAGCGCACAATATATTGATGCGTTGATCACTCGGTATTGCCATCCCGCGCCCGTGTCTGATGAATGATCCTGTGAATGGTTGGGTTCTCCTAGATAAGCCAAGTGGGCCATCCTCAAATCAGGTATTAGGGCGAGTCAAGCGCTTGTTTAAGACGAGGCGGGCAGGGTTCGTTGGTACACTGGATCCGCTGGCCACAGGCTTGCTGCCCATCGCCTTAAACGAGGCTTGTAAAGCAATCCCATACTTTCCTGACCAGTGTAAAGCTTACGAATTTACGGTTCACTGGGGGATCGCTACTGATACAGAAGATGCCCTGGGGCAGGTGGTCGCCACAAGCGACGTGCAGCCTAGTGGCCCACGTATTCTCGAGGTATTGCCAAGCTTCTTAGGGGAAATTGCTCAGGTGCCGCCGCAGTACTCAGCGATTCACGTTAATGGCAAGCGTGCCTACGCTTTAGCACGCCAGGGCGTTAGTTTTTTATTGCCCAAAAGACATGTTATGGTGTATGCTTTAACAATGCGTGCCTGTGAGGCTACGAGCGCAACGTTTTGGGTGCGATGCAGCCGGGGGACTTATGTGCGCAGCTTAGCAAGGGATTTAGCCCATGCTTTGGGAACTTTAGGACATATTACCATGCTGCGTCGCACGCATGTCGGAAATTGTTCAGTTGACAATGCGATTTCACTGGATAATTTACAAGAATTTGCGCATAATCGGGATTTACCAATGCCAGTGTTGGCGGTTGGGGCTGTACTGGACGACATCCCGGCAGTGCCCGTATCCGCTAGTGAGGTGCTATTGCTCCGTCAAGGGCAAAGTATTCCGAACGTGCGCAAGATTGAGGCGCCAATAGCATTATGTATAAGTGATGCTGGAGTGCCTGTTGGTTTTGGGATGGTGGCAGATGGTATCATCTGTCCCAAACGTATATTTAATATTGAGTAAAGGAGAAAAATGATGTCGATTACTGCTGTTGAGAAGCAAAAAGTTATTCAAGAGTTTGCTATTAAAGCTGGCGACACAGGTTCGCCAGAGGTGCAGATTGCAGTGTTAACAAAGCGCATTCAGAATCTGAGTGAGCATTTAGGGACGCATAAAAAGGATTTTCACTCGCGCCGTGGGCTGCTCATTATGGTTGGTCAACGCCGTCGGCTTTTGAATTACCTTAAAAGTAATGATAGAAGCCGCTATGAGTCTGTGTCCAAGCGTCTAGGTCTCCGTTATTCTTAATTCTTGCGGAAAGTCTGCGAACAGATTGCCTGTTCGTAGACGGACTGCTACTTTACATTTATTAAAAGGACATTGAATGTTTACAATTCATAAACAAGAATTAGACTGGGGAGGGCGCCGACTTACTTTGGAAACTGGTCGGATAGCACGTCAGGCAGCAGGGGCAGTACTCGTGACTTACGGAGATACGATGGTTCTGTGTACGGTAACGGCGAATCGTAAGGCTACTCCCGGAGTGGATTTTTTTCCGCTGACTGTGCAGTACCAAGAAAAAACATTTGCGGCTGGACGCATTCCGGGTGGATTTTTTAAACGGGAAGGTCGGCCAAGCGAGAAAGAGACATTAACGTCTCGGCTTATTGATCGTCCAATACGGCCATTATTCCCTGAAGAGTTTCGTAATGAAACCCAGGTAATTTGTACGACGTTAAGCTATGATGGCGAGAATAACGGCGACGTTGTCGCGATGATTGGTGCGTCTGCGGCACTCACAATTTCTGGAATTCCATTCCTGGGGCCAATAGGTGGCGCACGCGTTGGCTACAAAGAGGGCGAGTATATTCTCAACCCTCTATCTTCGCAGATGACAGGTTCGCAGCTTGATTTAATTGTTGCGGGCACTCGAGAAGGCGTATTGATGGTTGAATCTGAGGCTTCTGAGTTGAGTGAAGAGATCATGTTAGGGGCCGTTGAATTTGGGCATCGAAGCTTTCAGCCGGTCATTGAAGCGATCGTGCGGTTAGCTGAAGCTGCGGCAAAGGACCCTTGGGACCTACCGCAACCAGCTCCCGAGAAGACGCAAGTGCGAAGCTATTTGGAAGAAAATATGCTCGCCAATATTGAAAAAGCCTACAAGGAACCAGTCAAGCAGTTGCGGCAGTCAAGTCTTGCAAACCTGCGTCAGCAGGCTGTAGAGCATTTTAAAGCTGCAGGTATTGACGAAACGATTGTTAATCAAGAATTCGGTCAGCTCGAATATGAGTTGGTGCGGCAGCGTATTCTGGAAACCGGTCATCGGATTGATGGTCGCGATCATAAGACCGTACGCCCGATTGTCTCTGAGGTTGGCTTGATTCCAAAAGCTCATGGCAGTGCCTTGTTTACGCGTGGAGAAACGCAGGTTTTGGCGGTTGCTACCCTCGGGACGGGAGATGATGAACAAATCATCGATGCTCTCGGTGGCGAGTATCGTGAAAGCTTCATGCTGCATTACAACTTCCCGCCATTTTCTGTTGGAGAGGTCGGGCGCTTGTCATCACCAGGACGCCGCGAGATTGGACATGGTAAATTAGCCTGGCGTGCTATTCATCCAGTTTTGCCCTCAAAAGAGAAGTTCCCTTATGTATTGCGGATAGTGTCTGAAGTGACTGAATCAAACGGCTCCTCTTCTATGGCGACTGTGTGTGGTGCATCGTTGTCCTTAATGGATGCGGGTGTGCCGTTGAAGTCACCTGTCGCTGGTATTGCCATGGGTCTTATCAAAGAAGGCGCGCGTTATGCAATCTTGAGCGATATCTTGGGAGATGAAGATCACCTCGGAGATATGGATTTCAAGGTCGCAGGGACAGCGCAAGGTGTGACAGCTTTGCAAATGGACTTGAAGATCGCCAGCATTACGTTTGATATTATGCGTCAGGCATTATCGCAAGCGCAGGCTGGAAGATTGCACATCCTTGGGGAAATGGCGAAGGCTCTGCAGTCGCACCGTGACCAGGTCAGTGCAAATGCGCCACGTATCGAAACGATCATGGTTCCCCGCGATAAGATTCGTGAGGTCATTGGCACAGGTGGTAAAGTAATTCGCGAAATCTGCGAGACCACCGGTGTCAAGATCGACATCCAAGACGATGGGACAACGTCAATTGCGGCAGTGGATAAGCGTTCTATAGATGCGGCTTTGGAGCGCATTAAGGCGATTGTCTGTGAGCCAGAGATTGGTGAAATTTATCAGGGTAAAGTCGTCAAAATCGCTGAATTTGGTGCGTTCGTAAACTTTCTTGGTAGTCGTGATGGGTTAGTGCATGTAAGTGAGCTAGCGCTAAAACGAGTGCAAAATGTTGCGGATGTTGTGAAGGTTGGTGACGTTGTGCGAGTAAAGGTCATCGGTATTGATGAACGTGGTAAGGTCAAGTTGAGTATCAAGGCTTTATTGCAGGAAGACGCAGAACCTGTTGCCTAGTATAGGTCTCGGTTGCGTGATAGATTGATTCGCAGAAGTCCAACATTGGGCGGTGCTTCAATTAAGCTTTCCGGTCGAAAAACCAATCTAATTGCTTGGTTTTTCGATAGGAAGGTGTTGCCTGTGTAGTTCGATGTGAAAAATTCTATTGATCCAAATTCCCTCTCTCAAAAATCTACTTTTTCATCTTAATTAGGTATAAGATGGCCTCAGAGCGTCTTTTTAACCGGGGACTAAAAAATCAAAGGAAGGAGCTGACGTGATTAAGCTAAAAAGTCTTGTATTTTCTGGGCGTGAAGTATTGCCGCTTGTTGAAGGCGGTAAAGGTATAGCTGTTTCTAACGGTGAAAGTTCAGGGGCGTGGGCCGCAGCTGGCGGTGTGGGAACGTTCTCAGCTGTGAATGCGGATGCTTATGACGAAAACGGTCAGCTGATTTCTATGACCTATAAAGGCAAAACTCGCCGTGAGCGCCACCATGAGCTTATTGATTATGCTATTAAAGGTGGAATTGCCCAGGCACGCATTGCGCATGAGCGGGCGAATGGTCACGGACGTTTGCACATGAACGTCTTATGGGAAATGGGTGCTGTTGAAGAAATTTTACTTGGTGTTTTGAAGGAAGTAAAAGGACTTGTTCACGGCATTACCTGTGGTGCAGGCATGCCGTATCGGGTGGCTGAGATCGCTGCGGCGCATAGTATGTGGTACTATCCAATTGTCTCTTCAGGGCGTGCGTTTAACGCGTTGTGGCGGCGAGCGTATCATAAGTTTTCTGAGTGGTTAGGTGGTGTAGTTTACGAAGATCCCTGGCTAGCGGGGGGACATAATGGTCTGTCTAATAGCGAGGACCCATTAAAGCCTGAGTCACCGTTTCCACGTGTGCTCGCATTAAGGCAGGTTATGGCGAGTTTTGGTCTTGGGCATGTGCCAATTATCATGGCCGGAGGTGTCTGGCACTTAAAAGACTGGCAAGAATGGCTCGATAATCCGGACCTTGGGCCGATAGCATTTCAGTTTGGGACACGGCCATTGCTGACACAAGAAAGCCCAATTTCGCCGGCATGGAAGCAGAAGCTGCTGACACTGAAGCCAGGAGACATTAGCTTAAATAAATTCAGTCCCACCGGGTTTTATTCTTCAGCGGTCCACAATCAGTTTTTACAAGACCTGTATGATCGCTCTAATCGCCAGGTGGCCTATAGTGTTACGCCCGTGGGCGAGCATGTTGATCCATTTGGGATTGGGCCGCGCCAGCGTCTGGTTTATCTAACGCCATTGGATAAAGCTCGGGCTCAAGAGTGGGTTGCGGAGGGGTACACAGAGGCATTGCGCACTCCTGACACGACGCTTATCTTTGTGACACCTGAAAAGTCAAACGAGATTCTAACAGATCAAATTAATTGTATGGGGTGCTTGAGTGCATGCAACTTTAGCAATTGGTCGCAGAATGAAGAAGGGACAACAGGCCGTCGTGCAGATCCGCGCTCTTTTTGTATTCAGAAAACCTTACAGGAAATTGCCCACGGTGGTGATGTGGATCATCAGCTCATGTTTGCAGGTCATGGCGCGTATCAATTTGCGCAAGATCCATTTTATGCGAATGGTTTCATCCCTACGGTGAAGCAGCTTGTTGAGCGAATCCAAACAGGTGAGTGATATTTATCTAGGCTTTTTCTTCTGATTTTAGAGGGGTTTAGAGTAACTTTTTACGGGTACTATCTACAGCCAAGATACTTCTACAAAGTGTTTTGGCCAGTTCTTGACGTTAATTAAATTACCGCCTACAATGCCAGAGTTGAGGTGGGCAGCACACAGGACATAACATGCAATCTTACCTAAAGGAACAGTGGGAGCAAATTTCTCGTCAGCTTGAGGGAGACCTTGGTCAAGCGTCTTTTCAAAGCTGGATTCGACCACTGATGCCTGTGTCACTGCAAGCGGGGGTCCTGGTATTGGCGGCACCTACGCGCTTTATGCGCGATTGGGTCACGACAAATTATCTGCCGAAGCTCCAGGCTTTATGGGTGCTTGCGAATCCAGAAATTCAGCGGCTAGAGGTTGAGATTACTAAGGTGCCTTTTGAAACAGTGACGCCTGTGGTGTCGGTGACTGATGTTGAGAATACGGAATCGGATCAGGCATTTGGGAGTGATATCAGCAGCGAGTTAGACCCACGCTTTACATTCGAGAACTTTGTTGTTGGTAAATCTAATGAATTTGCTTACGCTGCGGCTTTGCGTGTTGCGGATAGTGACAGTGTATCTTATAACCCACTATTTTTACATGGGGGGGTCGGACACGGTAAGACGCACCTAATGCATAGTATTGCGCTGCGCATTCGTCAGCGTAGCCCGGAACGGCGGGTACTATATTTATCAGCAGAAAAGTTTATGTATCAGTTTATTCGCTCAATTCGTTATAAAGACACGATGGCATTTAAAGAGATGTTCCGGTCTATCGACGTGCTGATGATTGATGATGTGCAATTTATTAGTGGTAAAGATTCTACACAAGAAGAGTTTTTTCATACCTTTAATGCCCTTGTAGACCGCAATCGTCAAGTTATCATCTCTGCGGATAAGTCGCCCTCAGACCTAGAAGGGATTGAAGAGCGGCTAAAGTCGCGTTTGGGATGGGGCTTAGTTGCTGATATTCACCCCACAACCTACGAGCTGCGTCTTGGCATTCTACAGTCTAAAGGTGCCCTAATGAGCACTAAAGTGCCGAATAAGGTTTTGGAGTTTCTGGCTCATAAGATTGTCTCGAATGTGCGTGAGTTGGAGGGGGCGCTGAATAGAATAGCTGCCCAAGCCATGCTGGTTGGACGCGAAGTGACAGTAGAGATGGCCCAAGAGTGCTTGCGTGACTTATTGCGTGCGAATGATCGGCGCATCACCATCGATGAAATTCAAAAAAAGGTGGCAGAGCATTACAATATCCGTCTGGCGGATATGCATTCGCCGCGCCGAGTGCAACACGTTGCTCAGGCGCGACAAATCGCTATGTATCTTTCCAAAGAGTTAACGTCCAAGTCTTTCCCAGAGATTGGCCGTAAATTTGGTGGTCGTGATCATACAACGGTTATGCATGCAGTGCGCAAGGTGAAAGAAATCATGGATACGGATCCGACCATGGCTGAGGATGTTGATCTGCTACGGCGTATGATGGGATAAGGCAGCTGGCCTAAGTCTTAGAATCACTGTTGGTAGAGTCTGTGTGTGTGGCTATATGGCTCAAATTGGACCGCAAAAGCGTTTTTTACAGTGAACTTTTAACTTTATTTAAAAAAACGCAACTTTTTTCTTGATTTTGGGGTGCCATTTAGGATAGAAAAGCTGTGGGCGATTAGCTCAGCGGTAGAGCGTCTCGTTTACACCGAGAGGGTCGGCGGTTCGATCCCGTCATCGCCCACCATTTTATCTTTGTATGGTTTAATAACAAAGCGTTGATATTTTAAAATAGCATTTAAGATAAGATTCCCCTAAGGGGGTGTAGCTCAGTTGGTTAGAGCGCCGGCCTGTCACGCCGGAGGCCGCGGGTTCAAGTCCCGTCACTCCCGCCATTCTTTACATATATAATTTTTATCCGAGCATTCGGAGTATTTTCGTTGTCATCTTAATTAGGTATAAGATGGTCTCAGAGCGTCTTTTTAACGGGGGACGATCATGAGGTGTGGTATATATGACACTATCATATCGCAAATGATCAAAAAAATGCGAGAGAGTGTGTCTGCAGCGTCTGTGTTATTTAAACCACACTGTTTCAAAAAAGTCTTTTTATCCAATGAGATAAAAAGTTGACAATTTATGAATAGAGATTTATAAATAATTAAGGTAAACGCTGAGCCTTTAGTGTATTCTGAAAAAACAAAAAGAAAAACTTAATTGTCAATTAATGCTAAGGCTCAACTTGACACCTCGCATCTTCCTCGATAAGCTTGGTCCAACAACAACTTCTAGATATAGGGGAAATTATGAAAAAGATTACTTCAATCGCTCTGGCTGTTTTCGCAGCTGGCGCAGCACATGCACACAGCACATGCTCTTCCACAACCGGCTTCTATGCAGGTATTGGCGGCGCGTTCCGTAACTTGAATTCTGGCGTCAATTTTCAGGCGCAAGATATCGCTTTAGGGGGCACATTAAAAGACAAGTACAAATGGTCTTCTTCAACTGGCGTAGGCACAGTTGTGGCTGGATATGGTCGTCAAGGTTTGTTGATGCCAAACTTCTACATTGGTGCTGAGTTCGTTGGCAGCTTCGGCCGCAACCGCTCAACATATCACGCTGTTGACAACGCTGGTAATGGTTATATGAACACCTTGAAGCACACAACAGGCTTGGGCGGGGATCTTCGCTTGGGTTATGTTCAAGACAACAAGACCATCTGGTACGTAAAGGCTGGTAGTGTATCTGGTAAGTTCAAGCAAGACTATGTCGACTTGACCGATATCCAAGCATATCGCCACTTCATCAAGAACTACAGAAAGAGTGCTTTCAACACAGGTTTAGGTGTTGAGACACGCGTTGGTAAGTTCCGTGTACGTGGTGAAGTAACTCACGCTTGGTTCTCACCAGTGAAGTTCAAAGATGTTAAGGTACGTGCTGGTCAAAACCCAGTTACAAGCTTTGGCCATCCACGCACATTCTCCGCAATGGTGGGTGCAGCTTACTGCTGGTAAGAACGAGCTTCGTTCAAAAAAGGGCCTTGCAATTATGCAAGGCCCTTTTTTATTAAATTGGGTGCAACGCTCTATACCCAATCCAAATGGAAAAGTGGATTTTTGAGCGGGGAATTATGACTCACGACCGGCGCTTGAAAAAGCCTTTTGTATCTAGTCGGCTCTCAAGAATTCACTATGTGAGGCATATACGAGGAAAAGTGAGCCCTGACGCGGAGCGTACATACGG
>JBILKX010000074.1:0-5607 GCA_044376435.1 Alphaproteobacteria bacterium
CATGTTTAATTTATCACCGATTGGGACATATCATGTGCAAGTCTGCACAACGACACCCTGTTGGCTACGCGGCAGTGATGCTGTGATGTCGGCATGCAAGGCCCATCTTCAGGTTGACCTCAAGCAAACCACCCCTGATGGTTTATTTACCCTGAGCGAGGTCGAATGTTTAGGCGCTTGCATTAATGCTCCCATGGTACAAATTAATGATGACTATTATGAAGATCTGTCACCTGAATCTATGACTACCCTTCTTAAAGATCTCGCAACCCGCGCGAAGGAGAAGGCCTAATGTTGTCTCCCCAAGATCGTATTTTCCCCAATCTGCTCGGTGAAGATAGCTGGCGATTACCCGCCGCTCAAAAGCGCGGCGACTGGTCGAACACCAAAGATCTCCTGGCACAAGGACCAGCCGCGATCATTCAGCAAGTTAAGGACTCTGGCCTCCGCGGTCGAGGAGGCGCTGGTTTCGCCACGGGCACTAAATGGGGATTTTTACCCCCCCCTAAGGATGACGCACCGCATTATCTTGTTGTGAATGCTGATGAGAGCGAGCCTGGAACTTGCAAAGATCGTGATATTTTACGTCATGAACCCCATAAGCTTATTGAAGGGTGCCTCCTCGCCGGTTTCGCCATTCATGCCCATAAAGTTTTTATTTACGTGCGTGGCGAATATTATCGTGAAGCTGAGTGTCTCCAAGCTGCTGTTGATGAAGCCTATGCAGCCGGCAAAATTGGGAAGAATGCCTGTGGTAGTGGCTGGGATCTGGATATTGTTGTGCATCGCGGCGCTGGCGCTTATATTTGTGGGGAAGAAACCGCGTTGTTGGAAAGCTTAGAAGGCAAAAAGGGGCAGCCACGCTTAAAACCGCCCTTCCCAGCCCTCATAGGGCTTTATGGTTGTCCAACGATCATTAACAATGTGGAAACCATTGCGGTCGTCCCGACGATTCTCAGGCGCGGCGCGGCATGGTTTGCTGGCATTGGTCGACCCAATAATACCGGTCCAAAGATTTTTTGTATTTCTGGACATGTGAATAAACCTTGTAATGTTGAAGAAGCGCTTGGTATCCCTCTTAAGGAGCTGATTGAAAAACATGCTGGTGGCGTGCGCGGGGGATGGGATAATTTATTAGCGGTGATTCCCGGTGGCTCTTCTGTGCCGCTGATCCCCAAAGATGTCTGTGAAACCGTTCTCATGGATTTTGATAGCCTTAAAGCCGTTAAAAGTGGCTTAGGGACAGCGGCGGTGATCGTGATGGACAAATCGACGGATATCATTAAGGCCATTGCGCGGCTTTCGAAATTTTACATGCATGAAAGCTGCGGCCAATGCAGCCCGTGCCGTGAGGGCACTGGATGGTTATGGCGCATGCTCACACGCCTTGCTCAGGGCAATGGCACCTCAGCAGACATTGACCTGTTAGAAGACGTTACGCACCAAATTGAAGGCCATACCATTTGCGCCCTTGGTGACGCGGCGGCATGGCCAGTACAGGGTTTAATTCGCCATTTCCGTCCTGAAATAGAGCGCCGTTTAAAAGCCGGGAGATAGGATTATGCCAAAACTTACGATTAATGATCAAGTGATTGAGGTTCCAGAAGGCACAACCGTCCTCCAAGCCGCACAGCAGCTTGATATTGAAGTCCCCGTATTTTGCTACCATCCCCGTTTGGCTGTGGCAGGCAATTGCCGCATGTGCCTGGTTGAGATGGAGAAATCTCCCAAACCTATTGCGTCTTGTGCGATGCCGGCTAGCGAGGGCATGGTCATCCGAACCAATACGCCGATGGTGGAAAAAGCCCGCCAAGGGGTGCTTGAGTTTTTGTTGATTAACCATCCCTTAGATTGCCCCATCTGTGACCAAGGCGGTGAGTGTGATCTTCAAGATATTACCATGAATTATGCCGGTGACCGCAGCCGCTTCAAGGAAAACAAACGCGCCGTCGTTGATAAAGATTTTGGGCCCTTAATTAAGACGGTTATGACACGTTGTATCCATTGTACACGCTGCGTGCGCTTTGCCACAGATGTTGCCGGAGTCCCTGACTTAGGTGGTTTGGGCCGAGGTGAGCACATGGAAATTGGCACTTATATTGATAAAGCTGTTGGGTCTGAACTTTCGGGCAACATGATTGATATCTGCCCAGTGGGGGCGCTCACATCGAAGCCTTACGCGTTTACTGGCCGCTCGTGGGAGCTGACGAAGACCGAGTCCATTGATGTTTTAGACGCAACCGGCGCTGCCATCCGCGTTGATAGCTATGGACAAATTGTCCGGCGTATTCTGCCGCGATTAAACGAAGATATTAACGAAGAATGGCTTGGCGATAAAAGTCGCTTTGCTTGTGATGGTCTTGCCCAGCAACGCCTTGATCGCCCCTACGTCCGGCGTGATGGTAAGCTGGTCCCGTGCACCTGGACCGAGGCACTTGAGGCTGTTGCCAGCAAGCTTAAAGCAACAGCGCCCGAGAGGGTTGCCGCCATCATTGGTGATCTCGTAGATGCTGAGACCATGGTGGTCTTAAAGGACTTATTTACACACCTCAACATTAATACGATTGATTGCCGTCAGGATAATGCATTTTATGATACCTCCACACGCGCTGGGTATCTCTTTAATACGACTATTGCTGGCATTGAGAATGCTGATGCCTGCCTTCTCGTAGGCACAAATCTACGTTGGGAGGCCCCACTCCTCAATGCCCGTGTCCGCAAACGCTGGCTTACCACCCTGCTTCCGGTTGGGCTCGTGGGCGCAGCAGTTGATCTAACTTATCCTGCGTTACATCTTGGTACAACGCCGCAAGTGTTGCAGGAGCTTGCTGAAGGACGGGGTGAATTTGCGACGACCCTCGAGAAGATCCACAGCCAAGGTGGTAAGATCATGCTGATCCTAGGTGCAGCTGCCCTCGCCCATCGTGATGCCGCTGCGATTCTCGATCTATGCAGTAAGATTACCACCAGATATGGACTGATGACAGATACTTGGAATGGCTTTAACATCTTGCAGCACGCCGCAAGTCGTGTGGCAGCCTTAGATTTAGGGCTTGTCCCCAGAGATCCTAGTGTTAATGTCACAAAACTGCTAGACCAGTGCTCACGCGGTGACACTGAGGTCATGTACCTTCTTGGGGCGGATGAGATCGACACAACCAAACTTCAGAACACCTTTGTAATTTATCAAGGACACCATGGTGATCGCGGCGCCCACGTCGCCGATGTGATTCTGCCTGGGGCAGCCTATACCGAAAAGAGTGGCACCTACATCAATACGGAGGGGCGTGTCCAGCATACACAAGTGGCTGTGTTTCCACCTGGTGAAGCCAAAGAAGATTGGAAAATTTTACGTGCGCTGGCTGATGCACTTGGGGTAGAGATGCACATGAATACCTTAGCTCAGGTTCGGCAGCGATTGGTTGAGGTCAACCCAGTGTTCCAAACTCTTAATCAAATTACACCCGCGCCATGGCATCCACTAGGAACCACAGGCACTGCTAGTGATACACCTTTTAACACCACCATCCATGACTATTATATGACTGATCCCATCAGTCGTCACTCCCCGACGATGGCAAAATGCCGGCAAACCTTCGGAGGTTCCCAACGATGACAAACTTGATCAACACCGTGATGGGTTTGATATCTACGTACGGCCCAGAATTATTGCGAGTTGTGCTGCATATCGTGTGTACGATTGTGCCGCTGCTCGTGGCGATGGCCATGCTCACTTATGTTGAGCGTAAAGTAATCGGCGCGATGCAGCTCCGTAAAGGACCCAATGTCGTTGGTCCGTTTGGTTTACTTCAGCCATTTGCAGACGGCATCAAGCTCTTACACAAGGAAACGATTATCCCCACCATGGCGAACAAGGTGATCTTTATGATTGCGCCGATTTTGACCTTTGCGCTCAGTTTGATGGCTTGGGCGGTCATTCCCGTTGATAAGGGCTGGGCATTGGCAGATATTAATGTGGGGGTATTATATCTGTTTGCCATCTCATCCATGGGGGTCTACGGCATTATTATGGCGGGTTGGGCGAGTAACTCAAAATATGCTTTTCTAGGTGCATTACGCTCAGCCGCCCAAATGGTGTCTTATGAGGTTGCGATCGGTCTTGTCATCGTCGCTGTCCTGCTCTGTAGTGGGTCGTTAAACCTTACCACCATTGTGGAGGCACAGTCGCGCCTGTGGTTTGTTGTACCGCTTCTGCCGATGGCAGTTGTGTTTTTTATCTCTATTTTGGCGGAAACCAATCGAGCCCCTTTTGATTTACCCGAGGCTGAAGCTGAACTAGTTTCCGGGTACAACGTTGAGTATTCGGCTATGACATTTGCCATGTTCTTTTTAGGCGAGTATATCAATATGATTCTCATGAGCAGTCTGATGACGATTTTCTTTCTTGGTGGCTGGTTACCTTTGATGAACGTTTGGCCGCTCAATATCATCCCTGGGTTTCTTTGGTTTTTCTTCAAAGTCGCATTTGTGCTGTTCCTGTTTCTCTGGGTCCGCGCCACTTTTCCACGCTATCGCTATGACCAACTCATGCGTCTTGGATGGAAAATACTCCTCCCGCTCTCCTTGCTGTGGGTTGTGATTACCGCAACCGCTATCATGATTATTGGGTGAATCTGCCGAGTGCATTCAATATATATGAGCACAAAGGCAAGGCTTGAAAATTATATACCCAATGCAAATGAAAAAGCGGAGAATTTGAGAGAGGGAATTTGGCTCAATACCAGCGCTTGAAAAACCGCCCATATCTCGTCGTCGACCCTGAAGAACCCACTCTGTGGACGTCTGCGTCGTCAAAGCTGCGCCCTGAATGCTCACGTACCTGCATGTACGCTCCGCGTCAGGGCTCACTTTTCCTATCATCTGTCTCACATACTGGATTCTTGAGGGCCGACTGAGATACAGAAGGCTTTTTCAAGCGCCGGTAGTGGGTCATAATTCCCCGCTCAAAAATCAACCTTTCCATTTGGATTGGGTATATGACCCTATCTCCTAAAAAGCCACTCTTGCACTTGGTTTTTTAGAATACTTAAGCGCGGTGTCAATAGACTTTTCAATATTGACTTATTCGTCGAGTAAATGCTGAAGATCAAGCTCAGGTATCTGCACCAATGCAGCGATCTGAGGAAGTGACATTCCTTGGGTAAGCAGGGCTTTGGCGATATTGACTTTGGTGGTCGACTCACCTTCCTGGCGGCCTTTTTCTATACCTTGTTCTATACCCTTTTCTATGCCCCTCTCCATACCTTTCTCGATGCCCTTCTCTATACCTTTCTCCATACCTTTCTCCATACCTTCCTGGAGCCTGTCATCCAAGCCTTCATTGTAGACTTTTACGGCATCCTGGTAAGCTTCATAGGCGTGAAGCTGGGGGGTGTCCCACGCGTAGCGAGCGATTTGCATGTAGGCTTCCTTAAGGATGGGTTTATCCTTGGTTAGGAGGTCGATATCTGAGGCATTAATGTCCTTATGGTATTTAAGGAAGTACATCCATTTCTCGATATCGGTGTGGCACTCGTGGAGGGGGGTTGTGAATTTTGGCACTTCTAGGAAGGTATAGGCGAAAGCAGCTGGCCCTGGGCGGTGGGT
>JBILKX010000007.1:0-43401 GCA_044376435.1 Alphaproteobacteria bacterium
TCTTGTCTCTGTTCCTCTCATGCCGGCAACAGCAGCTCAATCCCTTCCAGCTCCTCTCCCAAATCGCTGCTTCTTAATCTACCCCCGTGAACGGTTACAAATTTTTTAACCATCTTACTCAACTCCTGTTTTAAAAATTGCCTGAAATGCAGATATAAGAGTATGTATAGGTATCTGTACTTAATAGTCAATAGTAAACAGGATACTTTCTGCATGGAAAAGCACTTCGAGGTAGCCCTAAGGGGCACAAAATGTATAAATTTTAATATTATATTTTATAAATTATATCAATTTCTCCCTATTGGATGATAGAACTTGGTACCGTGTAGCGCGCCCTTGACCAAGACGTGTGAGTTTTTTCATCTCGATCAGCTTATAAATGATGGACTCAACCGTACGCTCCGCAAGTCCGAGCGCTGCTACAGCGTCCTTGCGACTAAATTCAGTTTGACTCTGCGCCCACTCCCATAGGGCTAGCTGCTTCGCTGATAAAAGATATGAGATATCTTCCCCCGCAACAATACGCAATGCCTCATGGCTTTGCTGCTGGACAACCGCCAAGAAAAATTGCACCCATGGAGTGATATCTTCTTCATCAGTTTTCCAAGT
Organism: Alphaproteobacteria bacterium; assembly: GCA_044376435.1. Lineage (GTDB taxonomy): Bacteria > Pseudomonadota > Alphaproteobacteria > JBILKX01 > JBILKX01 > JBILKX01. The sequence continues at coordinate 610 of JBILKX010000007.1, forward strand.
GCTTTGAGTTTTGTTTAAAGCTAAATAATAGTCTACTTTATGAGCCTCTATGATGCGTTCATGCGAAACAAATCTAGCAAATAAATAACCTTGTTGTAACATCATCAGATTTGTTAAGAGCCGGCTTGTACGCCCATTACCATCCTGAAACGGATGAATCGCAAGATATTCAAAGATAAAATTAGCTATTAACAGCAAGGGGTGCTTTGCTTTAGTTCCTATAGCCCAATTATACCAATCAAGCAGTTCTTGTATTTCTTTTTTTACTAAGTATGGTGGTGTTGGATCAAAAATAATCCCAATCACATTCCCATGCGGATCCCTCGCCTCCACGCGATTAGAGCCCGTTTTATACCCGCCTTTATGATGTTGATCTTTTTCACTGTAAATGAGCATATTCTGATGAATGTCAAGCAGCGATGTCTCCGTGACCGGAATGGAGCCGTAAGTCTTAAATATAAACTCCAAAGACTCTAAATATCCAGCTACCTCCTGCTCATCCCGACTTTTAAAATTCTTGATGCGCAGGTTTTTGTACAAGGTCTCTACCTGAAGATCAGTAAGGCGATTGCCCTCTATACGATTTGATGCGCCGGTTGATGTTACCAGCACTGACCTAGAAAGACGCTCAACAGTTTGTGGTTGTAAAGTTGCCGTAATCTGCCAACTATTTTTAACAGCATCAATTTCAGCTAATTTTCCGTAAATGTCCTCAAGACTCTCTGGTTTCAAGCTCAGTCGTTTATGCAGACGAAATTCAGACCAATCGAGCATAATCCCCCACTTCCTGTATGTGATATTATGTGAGATTATGTGAGAAGAGTCAACCCATAAAAACGCCCTAAGTAGTGATGTGAGATTGTGTGAAATTATGTGAGAAGCGTCAAAAATATTATTAAGTTATTGATTTAATTAATTATTTTATCAATGGTGCCGGACGCGGATCTTCATGAATAATAACATCCATGGTTGGAAACTCTTGTCTGATGGCTTCTTCAACCTCAAGGGTAATCCGATGGGCCTGTAGAAGCGTGAGGGTTTGATCAAGCTCGAGATGAAACTGTACAAATTGGTGGTATCCGCCAGAGCGAGTGCGCAGATCGTGCATTCCCAAAACCTCGGGATGAGCTAAGATAATTGCCATAATGCGCTTGCGCTGTTCCTCAGAAAGTTCACGATCCATCAGCACATCAAACGCTGAGTGCCCAATATGCCAAGCCCCATAAATCAGGTAGCCCGACACCCCAAGCGCAAATAAAGGATCTAGCCACGCAATATGAAACCAATATGATAATCCTAACGTAATCATCACGCCAATGTTAGCGATCAAATCTCCTTGATAGTGCAACGAATCAGATTCAATTGCTAAAGAATTTGTCATGCGCTTCACGTAGCGTTGAAACTGCACCAGGGTAAACGTCAGGATAGAGGCTACAACCATGACCCATATCCCCACTTGCGTATATTCAAGAGGGTCTGGAGCCCACAAGTGCTGCACCGCATTATAGACCAGCATCGCGGCACTAAAAGTAATGAACAGCGACTGCCCCAAAGCCGCCAAAGCCTCTGCCTTGCCGTGACCAAAGCGGTGCTCTTGATCTGCAGGACTAAACGCCAGATACACCGCTATCGCATTAATGATAGACCCTGCCGCATCAATCACTGAATCCATCAATGAAGATAAGACACTGACAGAGCTTGTCATCAAGTAGGCATACGACTTCATCGCAATCATCGCCATGGCCACCAAAATCGCCACGAAAGTTGCCAAACGCACCAGGGTGCTATGCGCGCTGGGCGTGGATAAGCGCGATAATTTTGGCAACGGGCGCTGCATGATTATTTCCCATCCAACTTGTTTTTAAGCAGTTGATTAATAGCGCCTGGGTTACCCTTTCCTGCCATGGCTTTCATAACTAAGCCGACAAAGAACCCAAATAGCTTGTCTTTACCACTGCGATACTCCGCAACCTTATCAGCATTTGCCGACATCACGTCATCAATGACGCTCTCAATTGCCCCGAGGTCCGTCACTTGTCGCAACCCTTTCGTCTCGACAATATGTTCAGGCGACTGGCCACTCTGCCACATCTCCACAAACACATCCTTAGCGATTCGCCCAGAGATGACATCGGTGCGGATCAGCTGGACCAACCCAGCCAACGCTTGCGGGGACACGGGTGATTTACTGATATTGATACCGTCCCGGTTTAAGGCCGCAAAAAAATCGCCCGTCAGCCAGTTAGCGAGCATCTTCCCTGTGGCCAGTTCCACAGGTTGAGGGCAAGCACCCAGGGATGCCTCAAAAAATGCGGCCGTTTCTTGTTCTTCAACGATCACTTCAGCATCGTACGGTGTCAGACCGTAGCTTTCAACAAATCGCTGCTTTTTAGCGTCAGGAAGCTCTGGCAACTGTTGGCGGATACTGTCGATGTATGACTGTTCAAGACGCACGGGTGGCAAATCCGGGTCTGGGAAATAGCGATAGTCCTGCGCTTGTTCTTTCGTACGCATAGACCGTGTTTGCCCGGTGCTAGGATCGAACAAACGTGTTTCCTGAATAATCGGTTCGCCCGATTCATTTGCTGCAATCTGACGCTCAATTTCATAACGAATCGCCTGACCTAAAAAGCGCACGGAGTTAACATTTTTCACCTCAACACGCGTGCCAAACTCAGCGCCAGGACGACGCACAGAAATGTTAGCATCGACACGCATGCTACCCTCGTCCATGTTGCCGTCACATGTCCCTAAATACCGCAGAATTGTGCGGAGCTTCTTAACGTAAGCGATGGCTTCTTCCGAGCTGCGCATATCTGGTTCAGAGACAATCTCCATTAACGCAACGCCGGATCGATTCAGATCGATATACGATTTACTCGGATGCTGGTCATGTAAACTTTTCCCCGCATCTTGTTCAAGGTGGATGTGGTGGATACGTATACGTTTGGATTCCCCAGCCTCAGTATCAATGTCAAGATGGCCACCGAGAACGATAGGTTTATAAAACTGGGTGATTTGATAGCCTGACGGCAAGTCAGCATAAAAATAATTCTTACGATCAAACACTGACACCAGCGGGATTTCCCCGTGCAGGCCTAAACCTGTCTTAATAGCTTGCGCGATGCAGAACTCATTTAGTACCGGCAACATGCCTGGAAATGCCGCATCCACAAATGAAACCTGGTTATTTGGATCCGCCCCAAACTGTGTAGAGCTCCCACTAAATAACTTTGATTTTGAAATAACCTGGGCATGCACCTCAAGACCAATGACTGGCTCCCATAAGCCCGTATTTCCTTCAATTAGATTTTTCGCACTCATGTTACACCCCTAGTGGTAAATCAGGAAATTGCGCCGCAGCTTCTAAAACCGCTGCCGCTCGGAATAGTGTGGCCTCAGAAAGCGCCGGCCCCAGCAACTGTAAGCCCAACGGCAGCCCCGCCGCTGACAATCCAGCTGGAATTGAAATTCCCGGAAGACCAGCAAGATTTGCTGGCACTGTAAACACATCGTTGAGATACATTAATACTGGATCTTTTGGCTCTTGACCTAACGCAAAAGCATCGTTTGGCGCTGTTGGCGTGAGGACGACATCAACCTTTTTAAACGCTTCATCAAAATCGCGCTTGATCAACGCCCGCACCTGCTGTGCCCGACAATAATAAGACTCGTACTCCCCTGCAGATAGCACATAGGTCCCCACCAATATGCGGCGCTTCACCTCTTGACCAAAGGTATCGGCACGTGTGTTCGCATACAACTCATCGAGCGTTTTCCCTGAACTACGCGCTCCAAAACGCACGCCATCGTAACGTGCTAAGTTTGATGATGCTTCTGCAGGCGCTAAGATATAATATGTCGGAAGGGCATATTTTGTATGCGGCAAAGAAATCTCGTGAATTTCAGCCCCAGCCGACCTCAGCCATTCCATAGCTGTCGTGTGCCACATTTTCTCAATCTCTGGCGCCATGCCATCGACAACATATTCTTTGGGAATTCCCACACGTAGGCCGCGGATATCGCCCGTCATCGCCGCGAGATAGTCGGGCAATGGTTTATTGATTGACGTTGAGTCCTTGGGGTCATGTCCCGCCATCGCCTGCAACATCAAGGCTGCATCGCGCACGGTGCGGGCCATTGGCCCAGCCTGGTCCAAAGACGAGGCAAAGCCCACAATGCCATACCGTGAACACAACCCATAGGTTGGCTTCAAGCCGACAATCCCGGTAAACGCTGCCGGTTGGCGAATCGATCCGCCTGTATCTGTTCCAGTTGCGCCGAGTGCGAGCCCCGCGGCAACTGCCGCTGACGAGCCACCGGAAGAGCCGCCTGGGACAAGGTCCCACTCTGGATGCAGCGCATTGCGCCACGGACTTTTTACAGGACCATACGCGCTGGTAATATTCGCAGATCCCATTGCAAACTCATCCATGTTGAGCTTACCTAGCATCGTTGCACCCGCCGCGAATAATTTGCTGGTAACGGTTGATTCATACGGTGGTACAAACTGCTCAAGCATCTTGGATCCAGCGGTTGTGCGCACCCCTTTTGTACAGAATAAATCTTTGATGCCGAGTGGTATACCTTCTAAAAGCCCCATTTGCCCTGCGGCAATCCGTTGATCTGAGGCTGCCGCCATAGCTAACGCCATCTCAGGTGTTTCAGTGATATACGCATTCAGGTTACGGCTTGAGGCCACTTTATTAAGATAAGCTTGGGTTAAGTCAACTGCAGAGAATTGTCGAGATTTAAGGCCGGCTAAAGCTTGTGCAATAGTTAATTTGATTAGGTCACTCACAATTGTTACTCCACCACTTTTGGCACACAAAAGAACATGTCTAGCGCTTTATCAGGAGCGTTTTGCAAAATTTGCTCTACGTAGCCACCATCTGTCACCACATCTGCACGCACTGGCGCCTGCTGCACATGCCCCCCCGTCAGCGGATCGACTGATTTGGTATCTACCTGTTGCAATTGATCAATCCATGTGAGAATGTTTGATAGGCCTTCCGCATACATCACCTCTTCTTCGGGATTCACGCGTAGGCGTGCAAGAGTTGCTAAAGACTTGATCGTAGCGCTATCTATTTTCATTGTGAAAATCCTTGCAATATTTTAAGACATCCCTTAGGGTGTATCCGCATTCACGGCTTTAGCAATGGTATCCCTGAAAAGGCCCTTACAGCACAACGATGTTGTTTACAATGCGGTATAACACTCTAGAATCTCACTTGGTGTATCATACGCGCAGCTAAAACGCAAATAAACATTATCTCCATGATATGCGCATTGGAGATAAAAATATAGCATAGAGGTTTGCCATGGAGTATTGGTCAGAGTTTCAAAGCTTAATTATCGTCATCACCGCTGGCTTGATCAGTCCTGGACCTAATTTTGCTCTGGTTTTACGTAACAGTTTATTATTGTCGCGACGCAACGCCATGTACACTGTAATTGGCGCCACGACCGCCACTTCCCTACAAGTCATGGGGGTCATTTTTGGCTTAGGCGTCTTGCTCTGCGAAGTGCCACAAGCATTTAAAGTTGTGCAATTTTGTGGCGGTATATTTTTATTGTATTTAGGCCTGCAGGGCTGGGGCCTAAGCCTCCAGAAAGCACGTCTCTTGTTAACTGGTCAACGCAGCCAACCCTCTGACACCCCGCAACTAAAAGATATTGCGCATCAGGGTCAATCTTGCGCCGAAAGCGCACGGATTGGCTTTATCACCAGCATCCTCAATCCCATGTCCTTTGTTTTCTATGCGAGTGTCTTTACGGCTGTGAGCACACACACGCCTTTGATGGTCAAGCTTATTTATGCCGCTATTATCGTTGCGCAATTTGGCGCTTGGTTCATTATTGTTGGGATGTTCTTTTCAAATAAACGCGTGCAAGACGTGTTCAATAATTATCGGGATTGGATTAACCGACTGACTGGCACAGTTCTGATATACTTTGCTTATAATCTCATTTCTGGAGCTTTACAGTAATGCCTCAAGAACTCGTCTTAATGGCCTGGATGAATTTTCTTGCGCTTCTAAGCCCGGGCGTAAATTTTGCGATGATTGTCCGCAACAGCTTAGTCGTCTCTCGCAGAAGCGCTGTCATGTTGGCTGTGGGTATTGCCCTAGCTGGTTTCATTCATCAAATTATCGTCATTGTTGGTCTCGGGGTTTTAATTTGTGAGTCCACAACAGCGTTTCAAAGTGTCAAGATTATTGGCGCATTATATCTAGGATATATCGGCCTGGAATCACTTGGTCTGCATACCGTCCTCAGCGGCCTCTATCAGCGCCTTACTCCAATAAACTCAAACACAAAGCCCAGGCAAGCACTGTTAAATGTTCTGCCCAATATTCGGCCTGCCGCCTTCACAGAATCTACGACGATAGAAGGCTGGCGCCAAAGTTTGCGCCAAGGGTTCCTGACCAACCTTTTAAACCCAACGTCGGTACTCTTTTTCTTAAGTATGCATAGCTCCTGCTTGAACGCCAATACAGGACTTGAAACACGCTGCCTATTTGCTGGCGTCATCTCAACTATGGATCTCTTTTGGCATGCGGCCACAGCATTAGTTTTCTCTTATCCAACACTACAGCATTTTTTCGTTGATTGGCGATTGTGGATTGAACGCTGCACCGGAATTGTATTATTATTCTTTGCAGTTATGCTGTTACAATCATAAAAATATAAAAAAGAGTATTGATAATGGATAAATTGAAAATCATTGGTGGGCAGCGGCTCCACGGCTCCTTACACATTAGTGGCGCCAAAAATGCAGCGCTCCCTTTGTTAACCGCAACCTTGCTTACAAATGAACCTCTCACTTTCCACAATGTTCCAAAGCTCTCAGATATTTATGTGTTGACCAGCTTGTTGCAGCAACATGGCGCAACGGTTGAGGATCAATTATGGCATACCCCTGATCAAGCGCTAACGCTTAAGACTGATAAAATCATTAGCACCATCGCGCCTTATGATATCGTCCGCAAGATGCGTGCCTCCATTCTGGTGCTCGGGCCATTACTGGCACGCTGTGGTGAAGCGCGGGTCTCTCTGCCAGGAGGCTGCGCCATTGGAGCGCGTCCTGTAGATCTGCATATCAAGGGGCTCGAAGCTTTAGGCGCAACCATCGAATTAGACCAAGGCTATATTTCCGCTAAGGCCCCTCGGGGCTTGCAGGGGGGGGAGTTTACATTTCCCATTGTCTCTGTCACTGGCACTGAAAATATTCTGATGGCCGCGACATTAGCCCATGGCACGACCCAGCTCATCAATGCAGCCAAAGAGCCAGAGATTATTGATTTGTGCCATCTCCTGGTTAATATGGGCGCAAAAATTGAGGGGATTGGCTCAGATGTTTTAACCATTACTGGCGTCCCCAGCCTCCATGGCACCAGCCATCACGTGATCCCTGATCGTATTGAAGCCGGAACCTACGCAATCGCCGCCGCCATGACCAAAGGCTCCCTAGAGCTTATCGGCGCCCGCATTGAGGACCTTCCTAACTTCATCCCTACCCTCCGTGAAGTAGGGGTGGAGATTACGCCCTCTGCGGCTGGGATGAAAGTGACATGCAGCGATATCCGGCCTATTGATATAAAAACTGAACCTTTCCCAGGCTTTCCTACAGATTTACAAGCGCAATTCATGGCTCTCATGACGCAAGCAGATGGGGCTTCAGTCATCAATGAAAATATCTGGGAGAACCGCTTCATGCACGTCCCCGAGTTGAATCGTTTGGGAGCGAATATTACGATCCAGGGCCCCACGGCGATTGTGCGGGGGATGACACCATTAACAGGTGCCCCGGTTATGGCCACCGATCTACGTGCTTCTTTTTCTTTAGTCCTCGCCGCCTTAATTGCTGAAGGCGAGACAATTATTAACCGAGTGTATCATTTGGATCGTGGCTACGAGCATGCTGAGCATAAATTGAGGGGATGTGGCGCAATTATTGAGCGCATCACAGGCGACATTCATTAAAATTAAATAGTTATTAAAAAGCGTTTAGTATTATTGAGATAGGGAATTATACCTGATAAAAATGTTAAGGAGACCATCATAATGGACGATTTGCCTGAAAATCTTCTGCGTTGCCGCACAATGCTGGGTCATTTCAATGTATTGTCGCCATTACAACCCGCTCGTCTCTTATGGGTATTATTTTTCTGGTATCCCTTACAAGTATTTGGAGATTCAGCCGTTCTGCCTACCCCGTGGCAAATGGGGCTGATGACGCCAGCCTCGCCGGTCATGGCAGAAATTAAGTGGTTTCATGACCATGTAATGTATGTGGTTGTCGCGATTGCTATTGTTGTAACTTTTTTAGTGTCCTATGTCGTGTATCGCTTTCGCGCTAAGCGCAATCCCGTGCCGTCAAAAACGGCTCATCACACTTGGCTTGAAGTTGTTTGGACAGCGATTCCTGCCCTGATTGTCATCGTGCTGGCTATCCCCTCTATTAAACTGCTGTACTTCATGGATCAGGTGCCAAAGTCTGACGTGACTATTAAAGCGATCGGACACCAATGGTACTGGTCATATGAGTATCCGGATGATAAGATAGTTTTTGATAGTTACATGATTGAGGATAAAGACCTCAAACCAGGCCAGGTGCGATTGCTCGAGGTTGACAACCGCATTGTGCTGCCTATTGATACGACGATTAAAGTTCTGCTAACTTCTACTGATGTTATTCACAGTTGGGCAGTGCCGGCGCTTGGTGTCAAAACCGACTGCGTTCCAGGCCGGTTAAACGAGACTTGGGTACGGATTGATAAACCGGGTATTTATTACGGTCAATGTTCTGAGCTGTGCGGATCAAAGCATGGGTTTATGCCGATTGTTATTGAAGCAGTACCGCCTGAGCAATATCAAGCATGGCGTGAAGCTGCAAAAAAGAAGTTCGCGGCAGCTTAAAAGCGTCTGTTAAAGATGTAAGACCTTAGTGGGAGAAAATAATGAGTCAAGAACATACAACACACCCTACAGGCTGGCGCCGGTGGATTCTCTCGACTAACCATAAAGATATTGGTTCGTTATATATTATGTTTGCCATTTTCAGCGGTCTGATTGGTGGCATTTTTTCTATGCTGATGCGCGCACAACTTGCCTATCCTGGGGGTGGCGTTTTTTCATCGTATCAAACCTATAACGTGATTATGACAGCCCATGGCCTGCTGATGGTATTTTTCGTCGTGATGCCCGCGCTTATTGGTGGCTTTGGCAACTGGTTTGTGCCTTTGCTTATCGGGGCACCAGATATGGCTTTCCCGCGACTTAACAATATTAGTTTTTGGCTTATGGTCCCGTCACTTATCCTGATTCTCCTCGCCTGTGTCGCTGGCACTGGTGCCGGCACTGGCTGGACATTCTACCCGCCTTTAAGTAGCATCACCGGCCATGCTGACCCTTCTGTTGATTTCATGCTTTTGAGCCTACACATTGCCGGAGCTTCTTCTATTCTTGGAAGTATTAATTTTATTGTGACGATTTTTAATATGCGTGCCCCGGGTATGACCCTGTTCAAAATGCCGCTGTTTGTTTGGTCAATGCTCATTACGTCCTTCCTGCTGCTGTTGGCTGTTCCTGTCCTCGCTGGTGCCATCACGATGCTGCTGACAGACCGTAATTTCGGTACCACTTTCTTTGATCCTGCTGGTGGTGGTGATCCTGTCTTATTCCAGCATCTATTTTGGTTCTTTGGCCACCCAGAAGTCTACGTCATGATTCTGCCCGCTTTTGGTATTATCAGCCATGTCATTTCCACTTTTTCACGCAAACCTGTCTTTGGGTACCTTGGGATGACGAATGCGATGATTATTATTGGCGTGGTTGGATTCGTTGTTTGGGCACACCACATGTTCACAGTCGGATTAAATGTTGATACAAAGGCCTACTTTACTCTCGCAACGCTGATTATCGCCGTGCCGACTGGCATCAAAGTCTTCAGCTGGATTGCCACGATGTGGGGTGGATCAATCACTTTCCGCACCCCCATGCTATTTGCGATCGGCTTTATTATTCTCTTTACCCTAGGTGGCTTGACGGGCGTCATTTTAGCCAACGGCGGTCTAGACCATATCTTACATGATACCTATTATGTCGTTGCCCACTTTCATTATGTTCTATCCATGGGTGCCCTCTTTGGGATTTTCGCGGGATTTTATTACTGGATTGGTAAGATGTCAGGCTACCAATACCCAGAAGCCCTGGGCAAGATCCATTTTATCTTAACTTTTTTGGGGGTGAATCTTTTGTTCTTCCCCATGCACTTTTTAGGCCTGGCGGGAATGCCACGTCGCATCCCAGATTACCCTGATGTATACGCTGGGTGGAATTTTGTTGCGTCATGTGGCGCTGCTTTAACGGCCATTGCAACGTTATTCTTCTTTGTGGTTCTTGCCGTAACGTTTTGGCGCAAGCAACCCGCCGGGGACAATCCTTGGGGGGAAGGCGCAGACACCTTTGAGTGGACATTACCCTCTCCTCCTCCTTACCATACCTTTGAGGAAATTCCCCTCTATCAGCATAAGGAGCCCTAAGTACTGATGCATGGGATGAATCCTTCAGCTCCTTCTGAGCAATCGCTTGACATGATCCAGGATTACATCACCTTGATGAAGCCGAGTGTCATGTTTCTGGTGGTGTTTACCGCGATCTGTGGGCTCGCGTGCGCGCCACAACATCAGGTTTTACACCCGTTTATTGCCATATTAATCATTGTCTCTATTACCCTAGGCGCTGGTGCAGCTGGAGTCTTGAATATGTGGTACGACCATGATATCGATGCCGTTATGGAGCGCACCCGCCACCGTCCGATTCCCAGTGGCCGTATTCATCCAGATGAGGCATTGCATTTCGGTATTTTTCTTGCTGGCCTATCAGTTATGCTTCTCGGATTAACCGCAAATTGGCTTGCCGCGGCTCTGCTGGCGTTTACGATCTTTTACTATATTGCCATCTACACCGTCTGGCTGAAAAGACGCACCCCCCAAAATATTGTGATTGGGGGCGTCGCTGGGGCTTTGCCGCCAGTTATTGCTTGGGCCGCTATCGCAGCACCGCTATCGCCTCTTCCTTGGCTCATGTTCTTGATTATTTTTTGGTGGACATGTCCACATTTCTGGGCGCTCTGCTTGTGCACAAAAGAAGACTATGCGCGTGCCCATTTACCTATGCTGCCCCTCTCTCACGGCGTGCGCCATACCAAAATACAGATGTGGGCATATACACTCCTCACCGTCTTGACCGCAGCGTTACCATGGTATTTCGGTCTCCTCGGCACTATATACGCCTGGGGAAGCACCTTGCTAGGGTTGATTTTTCTTGGTTTTATGGCCCAAGCTTGGTACTCTCACGAGAAATCCACTTATGGACAGCTTTTTGCCTATTCGATTGTTTACTTATTTGCACTCTTTGCATTAATGGTTGCTGATTGTGTGTTGTTAAGCTGAAGGAGATTTTCATGACCTCATCAAAAAATAGAGTGTTACTTGTAATTTTGCTCAGCCTTGTTGCGATGTTTTATGGTTTGGCGATCGTGCGCATGGGACACCAGCCACGTCAAGCACTCGCAGCGCGCATCTAAGCACCATAACTTTAATGAGTTTTTGATAGATTGTCTTAATACAGCAAAGTACCCGTATTTATGCAAAAAAACTACAGTACCGCGATCATTTTAATGGGGATTGCGATCACAATGGTTGGGCTCTCTTATGCTGCCGTGCCACTATATCGTATGTTTTGCCAGGTTACTGGCTTTGGGGGGACGCCTCAAGTTGCTAAAGCTCTCCCAAGCAAGCAGGGCAAGCGCGTTGTGACGGTACGGTTTAATGCTGATTGCAGCCCTCATTTGCCTTGGCGATTTAAGACTTTGCAAAACGAGATCAAGGTCATTCCTGGAGAGCGGGGCTTGGCATTTTATAGTGCAGAAAACTTAAGTGATGCGCCGATTGTTGGCATGGCGAGCTATAATGTTACCCCGAATAAAGCTGGCCCATATTTCAATAAGGTAGAGTGTTTTTGTTTTATAGAACAGCGTTTGGAGCCGAAACAAAAGATGGATATGCCCGTGTCATTCTTTCTTGACCCAGCTTTAGAGACAGATCCAAATCTCCAAGAAGTCACAGAAATTACGTTATCCTACACATTTTTTCCAGTGCACCCAGAGAAAAAATAGTTAAGGTTAAAGGATTTTAAGATAAGGTGATGTTATGCTAACAAGGATATTTTGGAGGAAAATATTTTAAAATTATGGGAAAACACTGGAAAAATCCATATCACATATCATACTTGTTAATTGCGGCAAACGTGCTGTCTGCTCTCAGCTCTGACCTGCATCTACCCGCAATGCCGACCATGGTGAAAGAGCTCAACACCACAGCCTACCTTGTGCAACTCATCATGCCTATCGCGTTTTTTGCCTCCCTATTTACACGACTGCTTTGGGGGCCGCTTACCGATGCGTGGGGTCGCCGCGTCATCTTGATGCCGATTCTTATGACTAATCTTGTTGGCAACCTGATGTCAGCCATTGCCCCTACGATTGAATGGATCCTGGTTGGTCGCTTCATTGCCGGGCTTGCCTTTGGCAGCTGTAATATTGTGGCAATGATGATGATTTCGGATCTCTTTGATGGCAAAGAGCGCGCCCGCATGTTAACGGTGCTAGATACTTTAATGCCTGCCTTTATGATTAGCGCGCCTATTCTTGGCGCCTATATTTTGCAATGGTGTGGCTGGCGCGGTAACTTTATCTTTATCCTTATCGCGCAACTGATCGTCAATTTTCTGTGTTGGTGGTGGATTCCGGAAACCCATACTGACCAAGAGGATCTAAACCTTAAAAAAGCTTTTAAAAATTATGCAAAACCTGCAACGGATGTCACCCTTATTCTTATTTGCATGATTCCTGGCATAGCTGCCGGTAGCTATGCTTTCATGCTTGTTCAGGCGCCCTTTATTTATATCAACCAATTTACACTGACCCCCCAGATGTGCGGATACCTGATGGCCCTCCCATTGATAGGTCAATTCCTGGCGGGGTCTTTCCATCAAGTGCTGCTCAAATATCTGATGCCGGTACAGACCTTAAGAATCGGCATTCTGGTGACGCTTGGCCTTGCGATCAATGTCGGGCTTCTGCTCTGGCAGTGTTACCCGTGGACGATTTCAAGCTTGTTTGTGATCTCAACACTCCAGTGTATTGCCTGGTCTTTCTTACTTGCGCCCTGTATTAGCCTCGCCTTTGATCGCCATCCAAAGCAGCGCGGCGCTGTGTCTTCTTTGATCTCCATCACTCGCGGTATTTTGTGGTCATCTTTCTCGCATGTGGGGGCGGTTTTCTATGACCAAACAGAATACCCATTTCTATGGGGTACGTTGATTGCCGCTCTTTTCATCGTGCTGCTTTGGATTATTGTTCATTGGCAATCCGTACGCACACCGCGATAACGGGCATCACGCCAATGAATCAGCCCCTCTAGCACGCGAATCATCACGTCATCTACATGGATCGCCCACTCGCCTAAGTAATGCATGCGAAAAGCGCGAATGACGTTGCAGGTGCGGGCATCTAACACGCCTGTTTGCGGCACAAGGTAGCCCCAGTAACTGAGGCGATCTTGAAGATGCAAAATCTCTTCAGGTGTATAAGACGCTGACGGCAAGTCCCACTCTGTCTCTCCGTGTACGAGTTTTTTGCTTTTTGGATCATAAGCGATGCCGATGCCTTGACGCGCCAGCTCTACCCATGGAAACAGCGGTCCTGGATCAATCTTTCCCTGAACATCTGGGATTGTGTCTCGCCATGGTGCAACATCAGAATGGGCGAGAATATTTTCTGGCGGAATCCCCCAGCGATTGATCAACTCTTTACACAAAGCGATCACCCGGGAGATTTGACCGGGGACAAAGGGATGCCACTTTGGATCCCGACGCTCAGCTCCCGGCAGCATAGGCTCCGAAATCGGCCCCAGATTCTCAACCTCAATCCCAATAGAGCTGCTATTCACATCCTCGCCATGCCAATAGCTGAGCGAGCCTGTGCCTGCATGCTTAGCCGCTTGTGTTTCGGCTACATGCTGATAGACCTTGCCAGATTCAGAAACTGTATAATGACTTGCAGCCCGATTGCCCTGACAAAAAATCTCTAAGACTTGGGCAAGCGGCACTTCTGTATAATGTAAAACTAAAACGTTGGGACGGCGTTCATAAAAATTAGGTGAAGGAGCTGGAACTGGCCCATCTGTTTCGGTCGCTAGCGCAACTGTCCTAACGATTAAACTTGCGACGCAGAATAAATGTTTTAAATTTATGCTCTTCATCATATAATCCTGGCCGATGGAGGTTAACTTCGCGAATGGTAATCCCTTCAATTTTGCCGTCACTTTCCCGCTTTAAATCAAGGATAATCACCCGGTTTGGCGCAGAGCCAAATGCCAAAAACAACGCCATGTGACCAACTTTAGTTGACATGGCTTCATCTGTAATCGTTACCGGTCGCCAGATGATAAGATCACCCTGCTGAAGGTCTTGTACAGCGACAGGTATGTAGTGTTTATACATCTGCGGCAAGACCGCCGCGTCATACTCATCTGTTAAGTCAGGTACTATATTATCTGTATGCCAGCGACATACTTGCTCACAATAGCGTGTTGAGAATCGCCAACGTGGGTGATTAGGCACTTCAAAACCGTAAATATACCCCATGAGCGACGCACAATCCCCCATAGGCTGTGCACGCCACGGCGTAGCAGCGGCAAATAAATTCCCCCCAAATACATAGCCCGCATTTGGAAACATAACAACAGGCTCCTTGAGCACTGGATCATGACTGCTCAACCGCACTTTGCTCACGAGCTGCCATAAATTTTGCTTCGTTTCATCATCGTATATGGTCTTGGTGGTTTCGGGAAAGAGCGGCGTTGGATATAAGATCTGCACTTTACAAATATCCTCAAGACGCGTCAAATTTGCACAGTTATAGGCGACAATGACTCCATAAAGCATCAAAGTTTTTATGAGTGTGATCTCGCGCGCTTGTGGGCCTTTAGGTCCAAATGCGGATAAATCACCTTTCAGTATTTCGGGATGCTTTGTCAGCAGCTGTACCGCATCGTCGTAGATTCCTGTTTCCTCTGCAGTTCCTAAGAATTTAGCCAAACATGAATAAAGCGGATAGTTATCATGCCATTGCCCTCCGGCGTGCGTCAGTTGGTTTTGCAACTCACTTAAGATCTGCTTATCAGACGCAATGACCTGTATCACCGCTTGCGGTGAGACAGCATGCTTGGCTAATACCGTAGACAGCTCTTTCAAGTCATGACTATTTTTGTCCCGCAGCTCCACGTACGTACTTAAAGCCTTTTGGGCCGCTGGTGACATAACATTAAAGAAAGGCGTGGGGTCCAGAATAACATCAGCACTTTGCACCACATCATTGGCGATAGGCGCCGCATCCACCAAATTCACATGGCAGCATACTACAGTTAGGATCCAAACTATCATCACCTCGGGCTCTCCTCAATCAATCTACATAAGACGTGCACTGCCATCTCCGCATCTTCACCATCTGCATGAATAACAAGCTTTGTTCCCTGTGTAGCCGCGAGCATTAAAAGCTCCAGAATAGACCGCGCTGATACTTTAGACCCGGGGGGTTTTTCGATCCACACTTGTGCAGAGAACTTCTCGAGTGCACGTACAATTTGGGCTGCCGGACGCGCGTGAATCCCCTGAGGGCTAGTTACACATATATGTCGTACGACCTGGTTCATGAGGCCAGCAACAGTGAAGCGACTGTCATGTATTTGCGCCCGGCTTCCTGCGCTTGGCAGCACAAATCAAATAAGTTAGACGTGGACCTAATGCTGGCAATCTTAACCAACATGGGCACATTAACACCGGCAATAACTTCGGTATTCGAGCGATTCAAATGGGCAATCGCCAAATTTGAAGGTGTGCCCCCAAACATATCAGTTAATATCAAGACCCCTTCTCCTTGATCTAACTCACTAATGGTGTCACTAATTTCCTTGCGTTTCGCCTCCATATCGCTGTCTGGATAAATCCCAACCGCGCGAAAGCTAGGTTGCGGCCCCATGACATGCACGACGACATCTATCAACGCCTGTCCCAAATCACCATGTGTTACCAGTAGAATGCCTATCATATTTCCCTATCCTGTTATTCCCCCCGTTAAAAAGACGCTCTGAGGCCATCTATGTTGTCACGGCGGTGCTCGAATCCGCATGGATATCGAATCCACTTACGGTTCTGCGCGCCGCCGTTCCTAATAGCTGGCTCACATATCGCCTTTTTGCCGGGGCCCCCACATAATCTTGCGTTATATATATGCAAGATTCTGTAAGTTCAATGTTCAAAATCTTCCAAGCTGAAAGATTTTTTTCACATTGACCTGTTATTCCCCCCGTTAAAAAGACGCTCTGAGGCCATATTATACCTACCTAAGATGAAAAGTTGGGTATACTCCTCATAGCGGCTTTTTCATAGGGGACTTTTCAATATCATGATGAATATTATAAACTCGTTGTCCCTGTGTGTGAAGCCATTTTGTAATCGCTTCTGCAATCACAACAGACCGATGCCGGCCCCCTGTACACCCCACCGCAATTGTTAAGTAGTTACGCCCGTCATGCGCACATCGATTCAACGTTAACCCCACAAGATCGTAGATGCTTTGCATAAACGGCTGAAAAAAATTCTGTGACTCAATATAGCTACGCACTTCATCATTCAAGCCGGTAAGCGCTCGCAATGCGTCGTCATAATAAGGATTGTCAAACACGCGCGCGTCGAAGACTAAATCTGCATCACGTGGGATCCCATACTTGTAAGAAAACGAGGCAACCGTGATCGCTAAACGCGGCCCGTTATCTAACGCAAAGTGTCCTGTCAAAACTCTTCGCAAGTCCGCTGGCGCAAAAGTTGAGGTATCAATAACAACATCGGCTAACGCTCGCAGTGGCTCAATGAACTGGCGCTCGCGCGCAATGGCATGGCGCACTTGGCCTTCTTGGCGCAAAGGATGCGGGCGGCGAGTTTCATTATAGCGACGGCGTAATACATCCGTATCGCAATCAAGAAACACGAGCGTTGCGGTAATATATTGCTTCAAGAGGCTGAGATGTGTCTCGAAGACAGCGACATTAAAATGATGGGGCCGCGTATCCATGCCAATGACCATAGAACGTGTCAAGGGTGTCGCAGGAGAGACAAGCCGTGGCAACAGAAATATCGGCAGGTTATCCACGACGTCATAGCCTAGATCCTCTAATATCTTCAAAGCCGACGAGCGACCAGCGCCAGCTAATCCGCCGATGAGAACAAGTTTAGAAGGTTGAGAGGTTTCGGTCATTGCACCCAGCTTTTCATTGCGTATTGGTCCTTCTCTTCTGCAATATCTACCACCGACTAGAGTCTCACCATTGAATTCTCGAGTGCAGCACCTTAAGGTCAGCAGGTATATTGCTGATATCATACTGTATAAGTGGATCAAGGACTTGCTGTTGATAGTCAATAATATCTACTCCTAGAGAGCGCAGAATTCTACTCGTAGATTCACTCTGCAACCAAGGCTTTTCCCTATCAGATATACTCTTAGCGTATCTTATAGGCTCTGAAGTTTCTATATACTGACGCAGAGGGGAATGAGATGGCCGGGGCTTTAATACAGGACTTGTGACTAAATCCAGATAGGACTTTCTCCACCCTGGACCTAACAAATTAGCTTGCGCGAGCTCAGCAAGATGTTTCTCTAACTCATAGATCATGGCATTAAAGTCCTTTTTACACGCAAGATCGTATACCGTTGAGTTAATAAAATTGATGAAATTGCTTTGAGCGATAATATCTGGAACCGACAGAGCAAGCCTTTGTAACGCGCTTGTGAGTGTCGCAAAACCGATTTTAGGGAATTGACGCACTGACGCTGTAGGCGCAGCCTCCATACCCTCCCGTAAGACATCATAAATATGGGTCTGATATAAGGGAACTCCGAACACCGGTTCATAGACGAATGCGCGCAAATTAAACCCATAGCAGTCTGGCTCGTGTACAAGCTGAAGGGCGGCCCATTTATGCAGCGATTCGTAGCACTTTGTCCAATCGCCTGATACTGCCTCCAAGAGGGGGGTTTGGATTTGGTTAGTGTCCCATCCTCTAGCCCTTCCATATGGTATAAGCGCTTGTTGGACAAATGTTTTATAAGCTTGCCTTAATGTAAAGACGCTCTGCGTTAGAATATCTTCATCTTCGATTGCGTCTTTAACAGAAACAAAATACTTTAAAGGCTGACCAGCATAATAACTTACGACCCACGCTAGCGCTGCCTCAAGCTTTAGACTCGATTGATAATAGCTTGCCTCCGCCTCAGGTATTGCCTGCTGAAACCCGAAAATATTTAAGTGACGAAACTGCTGCAAGCCCTCTCGCCATTTTAGTCCCATTGACCGAGGAATATCCTTACCAGCCCCTGACCAAAATAGAAGATTTGTCAAAGCTATCCCAAACTTTTCTGCAAAGTACGCCTGGGTAAAATAATTTTGAGCGATCAAACTGGCCGCCTCTATCTGTGCCTGCGTAGGTGTGTCTACGGCTTCAACGATAGGCGCCTCTGACATCGGCAAAATCTGAGGCGATTCTGAGGGCGACACCGAGAGTATTTCATCATCGAACTGTCGTCTTAATTCTTCTGACAAAGCTGCTGGCATAGAGCCAGAATTTTCTTGTGGCATCGGCGAAAGTGTCTGGGGAGACACGGACGGTCGAAACCTCATCCAAGTGACCATGCCTAATACACCACATACGACTACTCCTGCGATCGGCTTTACATATTTTCGGTAGGAAGATTTTTGCGCATGCGTTTGCGCCTGAAATTGAGATGGTTTCGCTTCTTCCTTCTCAAGAGCACAGACAGGAGCCTGTGCTAGCAATGCCCCCAGTAGCATGCAGCAAGTACTAACTCTCATGATACCTCCCCGGAAAAATCACTTATATACCCAATCCAAATGGAAAAGTGGATTGGGTATAGCGCTCAACAATAAATTAAGACTAAAGCAGCTTGCGGAGATTGTCCATTATAAAAATTACGATCATTTAAAATGTATACTTTACGACCGCTTCGTAACGATCGCCACGCCCACGACGCGTATCTTCGATTTTGCGATTGGCCTGGCTAAATTCAAGACCTAAATCTAGACCTTTGAGCGGCGTCCAGAACATATTGACATGCCACGTACGCAAATCACGATTTACCTCTTGATTGACAAGCCGCCTCAGCACACCTGGATTATAAATACGGGTGCGCCCCCAAGCGATGTTTGACCGCAGTTCTGAAGTCCAGTGCCATTGATACGCCGCCATATACCCTTGCGAACGGATAGGGCTAAAATCTTTAGTCACTGTATTAAATACAGCCGCCTGACCAAAAGCCTCGATATTGTAACGCCCAATCCCCACACCATCATTATACGACAGCATCAATTTATCATGATCACGAACCTTCAGGTGCCCGGAAACACCAGCACCCCACCCATGCTGTCGAGCGTTATATAGATGGGTACGCACACGATGTTGCACACTCAGACCGCGAACACACACGTGTCCCCAATTCCCTTCATAACGCCACTTTAAAATTAGATCCGGCCATTCATCGAGACCAAAGCCTGTCGTCGTCACCATGCCGTTTAAAGTATTCC
Organism: Alphaproteobacteria bacterium; assembly: GCA_044376435.1. GTDB lineage: Bacteria > Pseudomonadota > Alphaproteobacteria > JBILKX01 > JBILKX01 > JBILKX01. Next base: position 20,337 of record JBILKX010000007.1, read on the forward strand.
GCTTTGCCGCCGTGACGCCATCTGTTTCTGTGTAATTGGATTCTGAATTGCCAAGCGTTACCCAGAGCTTCTGCTGAGCGTTCAGATCAATAATCATCTGCGCTTCTGGCTGTCGGAATGACGCCATCCCCGCAGGACCTTCGAAATCTGCTGTCTCTGGCGCTACGTCAAGATCGCGGAATGTATTATCAATCTGCCCAAAAAGAAACGCAACCCTTCCCCATGTCCATTTAACATAAGCGTGCCGTAATCGATGATAGTAGTGATTCGTAATCTGCTCTGTTCCTACATCGGTATACCCGAAAAAGTCGGCATCAAATTTGGTCTCTAGGATTGACTCAGGTAGAGCCGTCAAGGTTTCAAATCCAAGCATACTCTGACGGGCAGTAAAGTGACTTTCACCGCGACGACGGTGTGCAAACGTGCCTTGAACTGGGACTAAAGGCGCAAACACACACTCATACGCAATCGCTGTTGAGGAGGCTTTACGGCTGTGAATATAATTTACTTTCATAAATGCCACGGGCTTGAAATCGGTGTTAAGGCCTTCCAAGTGGATGTATCCGGGCTTCGCGGCTTTGAGGTGTGTTTTTATCGCTTGATCTACATCATTCTGGCACCACTCTGGCCGGTCTGCAGACTGGTAACAAAGATTTTGATTTTTTTCTAGGGTCTCAAGGCGCTTACGCACTGCGCCAATCCTTGTCTTGAGCGCGGCAATGTCTGTATCAGCGAGACCAGCACTGGCCATCGCGCACATCACACCGCCGACAACAATGGCTTTTTTGAACACACGTCGCATCATAGCCACCCTCTAATCAAATCTATACCGCACCATTGTTTGGTAGCGATGCATAATGCCATGGCGCGCATCCTCCACTTTACGTGATGCAAAGCTGGCTTCAATACCGATATCCCATCTTGGAACTGGTGTCCAAATCAAATTGATATGGCCTGTGCGCATCAAACGGTTTACTTCTTGGCCAGTAATTTTGAGATCACCAGGGTTGTAAGAGCGGGACATACTCCACAAGACGGAAGAACGCAAATCTGAGGTCCAATAATGCTGATATCCAGCCATTAACCCTAAGGAAGTAATCGGACGCATCGTCCCTTTATCTAAATCATAAACTGCGCCCTGACCGAAGAGGTCGACAATATATCGTCCGATACCCCGTCCATAATTGACGCACCAGAGAATCTTATCTTTGCCAAAGACTTTGTAATGCCCTGAGAATCCAACACCGCCACCGGTGGTGCGCTGTGAGCGCGTAATGCCGTCTTTAACACGAATATCGCGTAAAATGCCCCGGAACGAGAGGTGCCCCCCACCCCATTCAATGCGCAACTGTGTTGCCAGGTCTGGCCACAAATCTAACCCAAAGCCTTCGGTGGTAACAAGCCCATTCATGGTATTCCGACGCTTAATTGTTTTCCCTGTCTTCTCCAGATAATCTGCTTCAGGATTCTCCAGACCAATCATCAAGAGCACACCAGCACGCGGTTTCCACGTATACTGCACCCCTACCTGACGGTAAGAGGCCATCGCCCCTGGCCCCAACGGATCCACTGTCTCGGTTTTGACGCCCATGTCACGAAAATTAGTATCGTTTTGCCCAAATAACCAACCGTTCCACTTGATATACGCATAGCGCATACGGAAATAATAATGATTTGTAATCAGCTCCGTGCCAACATCCGTGTACCCAAGAAAATCACCATTAAATCTTGTTTCAATAGCTGTGCCATCACCCACAGGGGTTGAGGTAAAAAATCCAAGCTGTGACGTCCGAGCCGTGAAGTGTGTTTCGCCTCGGCGCTCATGCAGCGGGTTGCCCGCAACGGGGATATAGGGGGACAAAACATAATTATATGCCGGATCTACGGGGGAAACCTTACGATCCGCAATCATATCTAACTTTATGAATCCATCCGGCGCAATCGATGTTGAAAATCCCGGCACTTTGAAAGAGTTCGGCAGGGTACCTACGAAAGCATCTTGAATATCTTTTTGAAAACTCTCACGTAATTTCTTATTTTGTGTTGCCGTCATATGCGCTGCCGCGGGACTCAACACTTTGGCAGATGCGTGAGTTTTACGCTCAGCCTTATCCAGACGCGCCGTTAATTGCTCAAGCTCTTCTCTTAAAGCAGTAATTTCGGATTTTTCATCAAGCGGTTTAATATTATGCCCGTAGCTGACATTGAAAGCCCCCAAAACCATCACGACCCAGAAATAAAGCAAATTCTTAGTTTTATTCATATAAACCTTCTTTTTTATTATTCTTTGTGGAGCTAATGCGTAACCAGCAGACAGCTTACACTGCTGTTTATAAAACATTATTTTTCGCTTGCCTACAATTTTATTACAAATCTCTAAAAATTTTAACTTTTTTAACTATACCCAATTCAAGTGGAAAAGGGGATTGGGTATATATGAAGAGCAAAACCTTCAAGCAACGCTGCTCTCTACCGCTTTGGTAGAGAGCAGGTTGTCTTCAAACATTCGGTTTTGTGATATTAATTATTGTTTTTTACCTATCCTGTATAGTTATTTTGATATTTTTTATATTTAAAATGAAACTTGCCTGATTAGAAAATATATATTACGATTTCATAATAATTTCAAGCATAAAAACGTTGAAAACATTAAAAATTGTTTGATATCAATTATCACGATATAATTTATTACGATTTACGATATTAAAGGTATGATTATGCAAGTCCCTAAAATGAATTGCTTATTTTTATTTATTATTGTATATTTTTCAAGTCTTACTTTTAAAAAAATTATAGATAGGAATTCGTGCGGCACGTTAAAAATTTAGACGAGAAAAATTCTTTTAAGCGCGGGTCGAGAGTCATAATTCCCCGCTCAAAAATCCACTTTTTCATTTGGATTGGGTATAGACACTTCTTCCACAAAAAAAACCAAGCTACTGCTTGGTTTTTTTTTGATACCGCAGCACCTTGCAGTATTAATTTATTTGCACGGTTCCGTAGGTTCAAGGTTCAAAGTCTTGTCCTCAAACATGAACTCAATAGACCTTTGCACATTTAACTATATATTTTAACCATCTCATCAAACATGGTCATTGCCTCAGCCCGAGGACGTTGGAAAGCGTTACGGCCCAAAATTGAACCATTCCCGCCCCCATCACGAATAGCTCTCGCCTCCTGATAAATCTCGTCTAAGCTTTTCGCTTCACCACCAGAAAATACAACAAGGCGCCGCCCAGCAAAACACGACTCAACGATATGCCGCACTCTCGCCGTCAGCGAAGAAAGATCCACTTTATGAGCGAGATACTGCTCTTTGGCAGCCGCATTTTCAAGATGAGCACTCGGAAGCTTGACCTTAATAATGTGAGCTCCTAACTGCGCGGCGATATGAGCACCATAGGCTACAACATCAATCGCGGTCTCGCCTTCCTTACTCACATATCCACGGGGATATGACCAGATCACGACAGCTAAACCATAGGCCTTTGCTTCAGCAGCTAAGTCGCGGATCTCCTCCATCATATCAAACGAACACTCTGAGCCCGGATAAATCGTAAAACCAATCGCGCTACACCCCAATCGCAAGGCATCGTGAATAGAAGCCGTGACCGCTTGATCAGGATTTTCCTGACGCTTAACCAAACTATTAGAGCTGTTCATTTTCAAGATTAGCGGGATCTCCCCAGCAAACGTATCTGCCCCAGCTTCAAGCATGCCCAAGGGCGCAGCATACGCACTTAATCCAGCATCGACAGCCATTTGGTAATGGAAATGAGGATCATAAGCCGCAGGGTTGATCGCAAAGCAGCGCCCAGGGCCATGCTCAAACCCTTGATCAATAGGCAGAATGATCATTGACCCAGTACCGCCCAATCGCCCTTGCATCAAAAGGCGCGCGATATTGGTTTTTGTCCCCGGACTATCACTTTCATAATTTGCGAGGATTTCCTTAACCCTTTTAGTAATTTTCATAGTGACCTCATTAAATTGTATACTCATCAGAATTTTGGCCTGCCCATAAGAGATTTGCAAGCAAAAAGTGGGGTCTCAAATTATCCGACCCATCGCACTGAGCTATCACAAAAACTTGCTTTAGTAGAGATTCTTAGAGTGAGCTACTCAATATTAAATTATTTCATATTTTCTTTTAAGTGCTCGTATAACACGTCAACCCGCTTAGAGTCGTGGAAGTGTTGACCATACATAAAGTAGATGTGAATGCGTGGCCCCTCAATGTCTGGCAATACGCAGACTAATTCTTTGCCTTCCGGACCCAGCAGATCGGGAGAAAGGGAGCCAATACCAATTCCACCACGTACGAGCGAGCGCAATACCAAATTAGAGTTGGAAGTCGCATATGGCTTATGTGGCTTGCGCACACCTAGTTGCAAATGCCAATTTACATTTAGCAGTGCAGTCCCTAAAGAAGACGACGAACCTATCAACCTGTGGTTGCGAAGATCTTCGACAGAAACCGGCATACCAAAGCGAGAAATGTATTCCCGACTTGCATATAGCTTGAGACCATAACTAAACAATGGCTTCTGAATCATGTCGCTTTCGTCATCAACAATCCAAGGCCGAATAGCGATATCAGCTTCACGTATGTTAACATCAACGTGACCATCCTTAGCGATAACATCTAAATCGATTTTAGGGAACTTTTCGAGAAAATTCGACAACAATGGCGAGATAAGTTCAGAGGTGATGCCTGGGTGCAACGCAACCTTTAATGGACCCTCCGGTAGATTAGTAACCCGCGCAACAGTTGGCTCAATTTGCGCAACATTTTCAAAGACTTTTGTGACAACGCCAGCTAATGCTTCCCCTTGTTGCGTCAATGCAAAACGACCAGCCCCATTGCGGTCAAAAAGTTGGCACTTAAGATGTTTTTCAAGCTTCTGGATATGACGAGTAATGGCAGAGCTATCGATGCTCATTTCTTGAGCGGCAAGATAGAATTTACGGTGTTTGGCAGCTAAAAAAAATGCTTGAAGTGAATCAAATTGAATTTTTTGTGGGGATGGTTTTTTCATAATTTGATATTTCCTAAGTACAACTTACTAATACACATTGGTTAAGTCTTTGATCAAATTTAGATAAAAACTACCCAAAAGTCAAAATATTTATTTTCGTTCTGCCATAAATTCTTTCAAACCAGTAAGTTAACTCATAAAGATTTGTCACAATTTCAGAATGTGATTGCTCTACGACTATTGTAGTTCCCGAAGTAATTAGATTGTGATTTCTTAAATGATTGATAACAGCGTTAGACACCCCAGATCCATACGGAGGATCCATAAAAACTAGGTCGTAACGGGGTCTATTTAAGACGGCCGAAAGAGCATCTTGCGCGACAATTTCAACCTGCTGATTTAGACCAAGATTGCTTGCATTCTCCCTTAATGCGCGTATCACATTTGAGTCTTTCTCTATAAATGTCACAAACGAGGCCCCGCGTGACAAAGCTTCAAACCCCAGAGCCCCACTGCCGGCAAAAAGATCCAGCACTTTTAGGCCCGCCAAGGACGGAACGGCGGGGGCGGTACTTAAAATGTTAAAGATTGCCTGACGCACCATATCCGTGGTGGGACGCACCCCCTTAACGTTCGGAACCACTATCCTGCGCCCTCTCAGCGCTCCACCTGTTATCCTCATAATTTGCTTTGCGCCTCGAGCCAGTACTGATTCACCAAGGTTTCTGGCACCTCATTTAGCATGTTAGGATGTAGATGTGCCGGAAGCTCAAAAGGACCATACTGCACACGACGCAGCTTACTTACCTGCAGCCCGAATGAGTTCATAATTTTACGAATTTCTCGATTTTTTCCCTCACGCAACCGCACCTCAAGCCAGTGATGGCGACCGCCCCCAGATACAACCGTTACGTGTACCGGGCCATATTGCACACCATCAATTACGCATCCCCGCGCCAACCCTGATAAAGAAGCCGCCGACGGCAACTCACCATAAATACGCACCTGATACACTCGCTCCCAGCCAAACCGTGGGTGACTAAAGTAAGTTGCAAGCATCGGCGCATTTGTGAGGAGCAACAATCCTTCGGAATTAAAATCCAAACGACCTATATAAGTGACATGTTGTTTAAATGGCGGCAGCTGATCAAATATCGTGGGCCGCCCTTGAGGATCATGGTGGCTACAGATCGCCCCGGCTGGCTTATGGTATATCCATAATTTGGGGGAGTTACTGCTAATGAGACGTCCATCCACCTTCACTTGGTCAGAGGACGTCACTAAAGGCGCTGGGTGCGATACACGCTGACCATTAACCTCAACGCGACCTTCCAATATAAGGCTTTCAGCTTTGCGGCGAGAGCAAAATCCAGCGTTTGCTAAAAATTTTGCCAGCCTTTGAGACTCTGCAACAGCCATATTAATCTCCAAGCTTTACAATAACAGAAGTGTTCCTTGCGATATCAGGTAGCACTTTTGGCTTGACAAATCAACTCCATTGACAGACTTTATACGTCCGGGAAGATGCCCTTACTGCTAGGGAGTGATTTAGAATATCACTTTAATGTAGGTAGAGGCACATCTTTCTAAAGCGCATAACGAAGACAGATGAACAAGCGTCATAGGATTCATTCGCGAAAATGGATTCTCGCTTGTAATTTGTTTTGGAATTAAAGCGGATCGGAAGTATACTGCGCTAAAGAACTTCCGATCCAAAAATAAATATGAGGAATGGCAACGCATGGCAAACGTAACTTCATCAGCAGCTATGATTGATCAAGAAACAATTTCCAAGGATGTTGCGGAAAAATACGGTTATTGGCGTATACGTACAATGTACGCAATGATGGTTGGGTATGCCGCTTTCTATTTAGTACGTCAGAATTTTTCTATGTGTATTCCCTCACTCCAGGCTGAGTTTGGATATACAAAGACTGACATCGGACTGATTATCACGATCTACTCTATTATTTACGGTGTTGGCAAGTCCATCAACGGTGTCCTCAGCGACCGTATGAATGCACGTTACTTCATGACGTTTGGATTAATTGCCTCAGCGGTTGTTAATATTTTTATGGGATGGGCCGGAGGACTGTGGTTTATTGCCTTACTATGGAGCTCAAACGCCTGGTTCCAATCCATGGGCTGGCCTCCGTGTGCGCGTCTCTTAACCCATTGGTATAGCAAGCGCGAATTAGGCACAAAATGGGGATTCTGGAATGCCTCACATCAAATTGGTGGCGCCGCTATCTTCGTCCTTGCAGGCTTTTTAATTGAACATTATGGATGGCGCTCGGCATTTGTTGTGCCTGGTATAATTTGTGTCGGTGCATCCGTGTTCTTGTTTAATCGTCTACGCGACACGCCTGCTTCTGTTGGGTTGCCGAGCATTGAGCAATTTGTCGGCGGGGCTGACAATGAAGGCTCGCAAGATGATGATTTATCGTTTCGGCAGATTCTTTTTGAAAAGGTCCTCACCAACAAGCTCGTATGGTATGTCTCTATTGCGAACTTTTTCCTCTATATAGTGCGCATGGGTGTGTTCAACTGGGCTCCGACCTTCTTAAAAGAAGCCAAAGGCAGCGCCTTAAACCTGGCCGGCTGGCAGTCAGCTGGCTTTGAAGTTGCGGGACTATTTGGTGGAATTTGCGCTGGCTGGCTATCAGACCGTGTCTTTAAAGGCCAGCGCGGACCGGTGTCAACCATATACATGGTGGCGCTGGTACTATTCTTGATATATCTTTGGCTTATCCCTGCCGGCAGTCATGTCGCAAATTCATTCGCTTTGGTTTGTGTCGGATTTTTCGTCTATGGTCCGCAAGTACTTGTGGGCGTCGCCGCTGCTGACTATGCTTCGAAAAAGGCTGCAGGCGCCGCTACCGGAATGACAGGCACCTTTGGCTACATTGGTGGCGCTGTCTCTGGCGTTGGCGTTGGGTACGTTGTTGATCACTTTGGCTGGGAAGCTGGCTTACTCTTCTTTGTTGGGTCTGCGATTATGGGTGTTGTCTTTTTCTGGCTTACCTGGCACCAAAAGCCAAATGCTTAGGAGGCCACATGCGCTCAAGCGAGAAAAACGGTCAGGCTTCTGAGGTTATTCGAGAAATTGTCCTTGATGTCGAGACGACAGGTCTCGACCCTCGCGACCATCGTATCACGGAAATTGGCTGCGTCGAGCTTGTGAATTATCTTCCAACTGGCCGTGTTTTCCAAACCTATATTAACCCGCAGCGCCCTATGTCTGAGGGTGCTTCTAGAATTTCAGGATTAACTGATAGTTTTCTGGCGGATTTTCCAATCTTTGACGCAATCGTGGATGATTTTCTTAACTTCATTGGCGACGATGCCCCGCTTGTTATTCACAATGCGAGCTTTGATATGGGATTTATCAACGCAGAATTACGTCGGCTTAAACGGTCGGAAATTCCTGCCTCACGAGCTATTGATACGCTTGAAATTGCCAGACGTCAATTCCCTGGCGCCCAGAATAGTCTTGATGCTTTATGTCGACGTTTTAAAATTGATATCAGCCACCGCACCAAACACGGCGCGTTGTTAGATTCAGAGTTGCTTGCGTGTGTATATTTGGAGCTTAAGGGAGGGCGTCAAATGGGATTTTCCCTTGCCAGCGATACCACCCAAGGCACAAACGAGTCCATCTCAATTGGTCCGCGTGGCTACCAGCGTCAACCTCGATTCTCAATTTTAAGTCTTGAAGAAAAAGCTGCACACGATATACTGATTAGCCAACTCAAGAACGCATTATGGCTCAATTCCTAAAAAACATCATGACAGTGAGCGGCTTTACAGTCCTCAGCCGGCTTACTGGTTTCCTCCGCGACATGCTTATTGCGGCCGTCCTAGGGACAGGCCCTTTGGCGGACGCGTTTTTTGTCGCGTTTCGCTTTCCAAATTTCTTTCGCCGACTTTTTGCTGAAGGCGCCTTCCAATCTGCTTTCGTGCCCCTGTTTGCCTCCATTTATAAATCCCAAGGCGAAGCCGCTGCACGTTCAGTCGCTGAACAAATCTTTGCCATTCTATTTGTCGCTGTCACCATAGTTATGATCATTGTTGAGATCAGTGCACCTTGGCTCCTCCATGGCATCGCCCCTGGCTTTACCCAGGACACTCAGCAGCTGGCCGTGGCGATTGATTTCGTCCGTGTGACTTTCCCCTATATTGGATTTATGTCATTTGCCGCAATGTTCGCGGGCATCTTAAATAGTCTTGATCGTTTTGCGAGTGCGGCGGCAGCGCCAATTCTTTTGAATATATTTATGATTGCGGCACTTTTAGGCTGGAACATCTGCGCAGAAACTCCCGCTCATGCTTTAGTCTGGGCTGTCGTATTTGCTGGCGCAGCACAAGCCTTATGGCTTGCGTTTACCTGCCGCAAGATAGGATTTGGATTGCGATTGCGGCGCCCTAAACTCTCCCCTGAAGTAAAAGCCTTTCTTAAACGTCTTGGTCCTGGGGCTTTGAGTGCGGCAGTTTTGCAATTCAACGCCTTGATTGGCATGATCATGGCCTCAACTTTGCCCCTCGGCACCGTGTCACATTTATTTTTTGCTGATCGACTCGTCCAACTGCCCCTCAGCTTGATCGGCGTGGCTATTAGCACCACTTTATTGCCGCGTCTCTCCCGTGATGTGCAGGAAGGCGCGTGGCCACAGATTTACTATACGCAAGAAGCAGCGATAAAACTCAGCCTCTTGCTTGCAGTGCCGGCGATGGTCGGACTCTATATGCTCGCCCCTCTGATTCTAGATGTTCTCTTCCATCGCGGCGCTTTTATAGCATCTGATGTCATCGCCACCGCGCGAATCCTGGAAGTGCTGGCTTTAGGGATTCCAGCGTATGTTGCGACCAAAATTCTCAATACAATTTTTTATGCGCATCACGACACAAAAACACCCCTCTATATAGGAGCAATCAGCGTTGCTATTGATGTGCTTCTGATGTTTGTGTTGATTCCTGAGTATCAGGGTGTAGGCATCGCTGCCGCCACTACGATTGCGTACTGCGCCAATGCTCTACTTCTAGGCGCAATGATTTTGTGGCGCCAACTTTGGCAGCTTAACGTTGCCTTCATCCAATGGCTTGCAAAGTTGCTCCTGGTCAATGGTGTGATGATTGCGGCTCTACATCTTTGTCATAAATATATGGCAGCGCTTGCGGTACACAATATGCTTGTCTTAAGCACGGTGATCGCCAGTGGGCTCATTAGTTACGCCGGAATGGTTGTTGTAACGCGCGCTTATAAAGGAATAGAAGTATGAAACGAGTCCTCTCAGGCATTCAACCGACGGGTCATCTACACCTTGGAAATTACCTTGGAGCGATGCGTCATTGGGTTGAATTACAGAATACCCATGAGTGTCTTTTTTGTGTTGTGGACCTCCATGCTGTGACCATCCCCCAAGATCCGCACACGCTGCGTCATAGCACACGGCTGACGACAGCTGCTTATCTTGCTGCTGGCATTAACCCGCAAACGGCGAGTTTATTTGTACAAAGTCATGTGGCAGCCCATAGCGAACTATCATGGCTACTATCGTGTTTTACGCCGCTTGGTTGGTTAAATCGCATGACTCAATTCAAAGAGAAAAGCAAAAACCGTGACACCGCCGGCTTAGGACTATATGCGTATCCCGTCTTAATGGCGGCAGACATTTTAGTGTACAAAACCACCCATGTCCCCGTTGGGGCCGATCAGAAGCAGCATCTGGAGCTTGCCCGAGATGTCGCAGGTCTCGTCAATCGTCATTATAACGTCGAGTTTTTCACGCCCCCAGAACCGCTGATCTTGGGAGAAGCCACCCGTGTCATGAGTTTACGCGATGGCACGGCGAAAATGAGCAAATCTGATCCTTCGGAATTTTCTCGTATTGGCTTAATGGATAGCGCCGATATTATCGCGCAGAAAGTCCGCAAAGCGAAGACGGACTCAGAGCCACTCCCTGGTATGATCGCAGATCTTGAGCACCGCCCCGAAGCCAAGAATCTTGTCACAATTTTAGCTGCACTTCAGGATCGCACCAGCGCCGACATATGCCGCGAGATGGAGGGAATGCTATTCTCACGCTTCAAGCAAATCCTAACGGACACACTAGTTGAAAAAATTGTTCCCATTGGCCGTCGAATGCAGGAACTCATGGGGAATCCAGATTACCTCGATACAATTCTGCACCAGGGTGCTGTTAAAGCGTTATCTATTGCTGACACAACGATGGCTGAGCTTCGGGAAATTATGGGCTTCTTACACAGGGCAAAGTAACGACATATGGCTGTATTCTTAACACCCCAGACGCAACAATTCCTTGAGGACATGAACGCCTATACTGGCAAACGCCTCGTGGACATGACGCCTGAAGAAGCGCGCGTCGCTAGTGAGGCTTTTATTGCTACTGTCCAAGGCCCTCTGGAGACCATGGCAACAATACATGACATTGAGTTTCCCAGCCATGGTTTTCAGCCTGGAACTGTGCGTGCCCGCCTATACCAAGCAGCGCCAACGGTGCGTCCTTTGTTGATTTATTTACATGGGGGTGGGTGGGTCCGCGGCAGCCTCCAAAGCTATGATGCCTTATGTCGGCGACTTGCCGCCTGGAGCCACCATCATGTTTTGTCCGTCGAGTACCGTCTCGCCCCGGAATACAAGTTCCCAACAGCTGTTGATGATGCTGAGGCTGCATGGCACTGGGCGGCCGCCCATGCGCCAGAGTTCCTATGCCAACCGCATCGCATTGTCATGGGTGGTGATAGTGCTGGGGGCAATCTCTCGGCCGCGGTTGTCGCGCGTCTTGCAGCAAAAAACGCTCGCTGCCCGGAAGCTTTGCTGCTGCTGTATCCCTCTCTGGATATGACCCTCAGCCTATCATCTGTCCAAAGTTTAGGCGAAGGGTACTTTCTCACCCGCGCCGGCATATGCTGGTTTCGTGACCACTACATGAACACCACGAGTGAATACACATCTGTCGATGCCTCACCTCTCCTATCCTTACATCTTGACCGCTTCCCACGCACAGTCGTTGTCACTGCCAGCGCCGATCCCCTTGTCGATGATGGTCGTGTGTTTGCAGATGCCTTGCAATCCCGTCAGGTGCCGGTAAGCTATAAATGCTTCGAGGGTGTGGTGCACGGATTTATGAACATGTTCACGATTTTTCCTGAAGCAGAAGCCGCTTTGCGTTGGGTGAGCATGGAGTTAAATGTGACAAATACCTACGATACTGGGCTTAAGCGCTAGGTATAAACATCACATCATTTTCCACCATCGCTGCCATTGCAAGAGATCGATATGTAGAATGTTTTTGCGAGGTTGTGCGCTTAGTTCGGTCTTTTGTATCAGGAAACATTGGCAGTGCTTGCAGAAGATCCAAAAAGGCTTTTAATTTAGGGAATAGTTTTGCACGATTCGCTTCAAATTGTATCATAAAATAGGCTCTATCTGCTTTACTACTCTGCATAGTGAGCGATCTAAGATTATTTTTCTGTTCCTCACTCAGCTGACTGAGCAGGGTACTATAGGTATCGAGGACACACGCCACATTTGCCCAAGTACCTTCTGTTTCTGCTCCTGCGCCCACCTGCCAATGAAAAAAGTTTATGAGTTTCAATTCTTCCAGTTTTTTAAAGTTACTGATATTCTTGCTCACAAATTCTGTGATTCTATTTTCTTCTGAATTCGGTTGGGCAAAACCTAGCGTCATGCTTGTCATCTGCCAATCGATCGCTGGCCTTACATATTGGAGTTGCGATCCACTGCCAAAAACCACCCCCGGTTTCGTAGCACTCGGGGGAATTTCAGGCACCCCAAGCGCCTTGATGCGCGGCAATATCCACAAGCACCATAATGATCCGGCACCAAACCCAAGACAAACTCCCAATCCAAAGATAAACTTACCAGAATTGTACCGATCCATGCGGCCCTGAAGCGGCAGCGCCACATCTGAGGGCTTATTATCACTCCGGGTCAACTGGGCTTTTTGTGTTTGAGTCTGCCGTTCACACGGTACAACTTCTCGTCCACTTGGCACTGCCGCATGTCCTGTCGCATTGAGCAAAAGAGTTCCTAAAGTTATATATAATGCTTTCATCAATTCTCAAGAGTCCTTTCGTTCTACGTTGTAACACACTCGCAAAATATGAGCGCATCGTCCATCAAAATGTGCATGGATCACCTTTCCGACACGGGATCCTTAATGACCCATATAAGGATCCCATTTCACCACTTATTAAGGCTTTAGAGTATATGATAAATTGATTTTAATATATGGAAAGGAAGGAAAGCTCTATGAAACTCTTACTTTTAGTGAGTTTATATTTCTATAGTATACAACTTACCCATGCTGGTACTACCTCAAACGCCCCAACAAGCTCACCTGCGCCGGCACAAACCTCGGATACACCCACAAACACCCAAAATCCGCCTGCTGCTAACCCTGTGCCCCCTCAAAACAATTCTTCAGTCCCGATAGGCACCATAGCGGTTGGGGCAACTTCAGGGGTGGTCTTGGGGGGCCTTGGAATTGCCGCCCACAATTACCTTAGTCGGAAAAATACCTCCCCTGGTGAAGATGGCGGGATTCCAGCGCCTTTGGTGGTACCAGACCCGAACGGTGGCGCTGGGGGGCAAGGCGCACATGAAAATCCACAAGCGTTCGACCAAGATAAATTACTTGAGAACGAGTACGTCGAGGCTCGCAAGGCGTTACTGAAGAGCCCCCTTAGCAATCGCCATCGAGATTCGACTTCATTGCTCCTTGGGTATGGTGAATTCGCCCCTCATGAAGAGTTTAAAAAATCTTTTAACCACTTAGTTGAGGCATTAAATGACCCTAATTACAACTCAGCACAACGCACTCCACTGCACAATACGATAGTCAATAATCTCAACCAGATAATCGCCGTCGAACCCCACCCTAATGCCCCTGATTATCAACGGAGAATAACCCCTTATCGCAATTTACAAGAACCGCTGCAACGCTATATTGAAGCTTATAATAAGCTTGGACATACTAGAGCTCTAGCTCTCGATTTTACGAGAGGAGCTAAATAGGGCTTTAAGTACGGCCCTGTGAACCCAATGTTTGCGCTCACGAGCGCCTCAGGTGTGCCGGCAAACAGCAGTTGTCCACCGCCATCCCCTCCTTCGGGGCCCATGTCAAGAATCCAGTCCGCGGTTTTGATAACTTCCAAATTATGCTCGATGACGACCACGGTATTCCCTTGATCGACCAGCGCATGGAGGACCTCAAGCAGCTTTTGGATATCGGCAAAATGCAGGCCCGTGGTAGGCTCATCGAGAATATACACGGTACGGCCTGTCGAACGCCGTGACAATTCTTTTGCCAACTTCACACGCTGGGCCTCACCCCCTGATAAGGTTGTCGCACGTTGGCCAACTTGAATGTACCCTAAACCCACTTTTACCAGCGTTTGCAGCTTATCACGAATGACATTGACATGCCCAAAAAACCCCAGCGCTTCTTCGACCGTCATCATTAGGACATCGGCGATTGACTTATCTTTATACTTAATTTCTAAGGTTTCCCGATTATATCGCTGCCCCTTACACTGGTCACACGGCACATACACATCTGGGAGAAAATGCATCTCGATTTTCAACACCCCATCGCCTTGGCAAGCCTCACAACGTCCACCTTTCACATTGAAAGAGAACCGCCCAGGACCATAGCCGCGGGCCTTTGACTCGGGGAGTGCCGCGAACCAATCGCGGATAGGATCAAAAGCCCCTGTATACGTGGCTGGATTCGACCGCGGTGTGCGTCCAATGGGACTTTGATCAATGTCGATAATCTTATCGACTAATTCACAGCCGATAATCGCCTCGCATGGGCCGGCTGGATCATTGGCTGAATTCAGCCGGTTATATAAATTCTTGTAAAACGTCTCAATCACCAAGGATGACTTACCACCCCCGGACACGCCTGTCACACATGTAAATAAACCAAGGGGAAACTCCGCCGTGACATCTTTCAGGTTATTGGCTTGAGCCCCGACAACTGTGAGCACCCGCTCCGCCTCTTTTTGTCGCCGCTGTGTCGGGACCGGGATCTGTTTACGCTGACTCAGATAAGCGCCCGTCATACTCTCTGGATTGGCAATGATCTCCTCGGGCGTGCCTTGTGCCACCACCTGCCCCCCCAGCGCCCCAGCGCCTGGCCCCATGTCAACGACATAATCGGCGGTACGGATGGCGTCCTCGTCATGTTCAACAACAATCACCGTATTGTCCAGGTCACGCAGCCGCTTCAGGGTCGCGAGCAGCTTGTCATTATCCCGCTGATGCAGGCCAATGGACGGCTCATCCAAGACATACAGCACCCCTGTGAGCCCCGCGCCAATTTGTGAGGCTAGCCGGATACGCTGGCTCTCTCCGCCTGAAAGAGTCCCCGAATTACGTGACAGTGTCAGGTAGCCAAGCCCAACATTCACCAGAAATGAGAGACGCTCGTTAATCTCTTTCAAAATCCGCTGCGCAATATCGCGATGTTTGGGTTTCAGGACATCTGGCAGCTTGTGAAACCATGCCTGCGCCTGTGCAACCGAAAGCTTCGTGACCTCGCTAATCGTCAGATCATTGATCTTAATGGCCAAAGCCTTCGCATTCAGCCGATGGCCATGACAGTCATCACACGGCATCTCGCGCTGGTATTTCTGCAGCTCTGTACGGCGGCGTTCGTTGTCGGTTTCTTTATAGCGCCGCTCTAAGGCCGGAATGACGCCTTCAAAGGCTTTTTGTGACGTATAGGTATGCGATTGATCCTGGATGATCATGGGAATAGTCACACTCCCGGAACCATACAAAATAGTGTGCTGAATCTCTGAATCTAAGTCACTAAACGGCGTGGTGGTGCTAAACTTAAAATGCCGCGCCAGGGCGTCCAGAGCTTGTAGGTAGTAAAACGCAAACGACCCCGACCATGGCACAATGGCGCCATCGCGCAAGCTTTTCGCTTTGTTGGGAATCACGAGGTCAGGATCGAACACAATGCGCACGCCCAGGCCATCGCACTTAGGACACGCGCCAAACGGATTATTAAAGGAAAACAGCCGTGGCTCGATTTTATCAATGGTGAACCCAGACTGTGGGCAGGCGAACTGCGCTGAGAAGGTGAGGCGCTCTTGCGTGTCAGCGTCTTGCACATAAACAATGTCTTCACCAAGTTTGAGCGCCGTTTCAAGCGTATCCGCGAGGCGATTTTCAATGCCTGGGTTTACGACAAGACGATCAACCACTACCTCGATGGTATGCTTATGATTTTTACTGAGCGGTGGCACTTCTCCGAGCTGGTAGATCGTGCCATCAACGAGAACACGCTGGAAGCCGCGCTTCTGCAAATCGAGGAGTTCCTTACGATACTCCCCCTTACGCCCCCGCACGATGGGCGCCAACACGAGGAGCCGCTTCCCCGCCGGCAGCGCCATGATGCGATCTACCATTTCTGAGACGGTTTGACTCTCGATGGGCAGACCCGTTACCGGTGAATACGGAATACCGACGCGCGCATACAAAAGCCGCAAATAATCATAGATCTCTGTCACTGTCCCCACAGTGGAGCGTGGATTTTTAGAGGTGGTTTTCTGTTCAATCGAAATAGCCGGCGACAGGCCTTCAATGGCATCAACATCGGGCTTTTGCATCAGTTCAAGAAACTGACGCGCATAAGCTGATAAGCTCTCGACGTAGCGGCGCTGTCCTTCGGCATAGATTGTGTCAAAGGCTAAGGACGATTTCCCCGAGCCGCTCACGCCGGTAATCACCACCAGCTTATTGCGTGGCAAGTCAATGTCTAGATTACGTAAATTGTGCTCGCGCGCACCACGAACGGAGATGTACTGCATCAGCTTATTCCTAACAAATAGCTTTTGCCCACCCTACACCGGGTTTTTGACGAATGCAAGCGGAAACAAACTTTATCCTTCCCTACAGAAGCGTTTGTACCTAGCGCTAACCTATCAAGAATTTAGACCTTTGAGGAGCCCCTTGATATAAGACATAGACTCTCCTTGCGAACCACCGTATGTGCTGGGAAGCAGCACATCAGCAGCCTTTAGTTTGGGGCCAGCCTCAGGGTTTTTCGGGTCAAGGTACCACGCCATCAGAGCAGTGGTTTTTTCGTTCACTGCGGTGTTGAGCGCAGCATCAAAGAGACCGAATCTTAGACGTATCAGCTATTCTTTGACTCTAGCGCAGCTGAACTTTTCTCGATCACCACTAAGAATTTCTGCTTTTCCATAGCTTCAACTGAGAACTGCAGATTCTTCATACTCTCTGCAAAGCATTTCTGTCTTTCCTTAGCTTCAGCTGAGAACTGCAGATTCTTCATACTCTCTGCAAAGCATTTCTGTCTTTCCTTAGCTTTAGCTAAGAGCTTCAGATTTTTCTTAATCCCTGCACGGCCTTTCTGTTTTTTCTGAATCATCGCTAAAAGGTTCTGTCTTTCCTTAGCTTCAGCTAAGAGCTTCAGATTTTTCTTAATCCCTGCACGCCCTTTCTGCTTTTCCTTAGTCTCTTTTAACTGCCCCTGCTTAGCCGCCGCAGTCTCCTGGCCTTCGTAATCTTCATCTATATAGGATATCACCAATTTTTTACCTTTATTTAAGTCTGTGTCTGGCTGCTCTGATTCTGGCTGCTGGACGTCAACCTCGACCCAGTCATTCATGTCAATGGATTTGGATTGCTTAGAAGCATGGTTGAAAGCTTGCTGAAACGTCCTTAAAACATATTCATCAACTCGTTGAGTCAGATTCTTAAGAAGGGCTTGAGCACGATTGCTTCCAGAAAAGAGGAGTTGCGCCCCGGTTTGCACGTACGGCTCGAAAAAGCTTTGCGCTCTTACCACTAAAGCCTGCGCGCTTTCTCCGGTAAACTCAGGGAAGACCTGCCCCCCTTGTAGCACCGAAGCCCCTTGACGCTGACGCAGCTGTTGCCAAGCTTGTTGAAGCATTTGGAGAAGATATGCATCAACTTGTTGCCTCAGATCATTAACAAAGGCTTGAGCAAGATTTTTCCCATCAAAAAAGTATTGCGCCCCAGTTTGCGCGTACGGTTCGGCGAAGCTTTGCGCTCGCACTACTAAAGCCTGCGCGTTTTCTCCGATCGACACAGCGAAGCCCTGCCCTCCTTGCGGCCACAGTATCAAGGCATTTGAAGCGCCTTGACGCTGACGTGGCTGTTGTAAAGCATCTTGAAGCACTTGTAAAAGATATGCACCGGCTTGTTGCCCCAGAGAATTAACTGCGGCTTGAGCCTGATTTCTTCCGTTAAAGACGAATTGCGCAGCGTTTTGCACGTACGGTTGCGACCATCCTACTAAAGCCTGCGTATTTTCGAGACTTATTTGATTACCAATCTTAGCCGCACTCTCCCACACCCGCATTAGCCCAGGACTCACACCTGTTATCGCAGGCATCGGCACCAATTGCCCAATATGACCGCCTACCATTTGGGCCATCTTACGGTTGCAGCTAAAGTTTTGTGGCTGCCCTTGAGCGAGCATAGATGGCGCAGGGGCAGGGCTAACGCAATCATCAAAGCACGGTTGGCCTAAAATTTTTGGCACTTCTGGGATTGCTTTTGTGTTAGCATCAATAAGATTTTTTAGGTTTTGTTCGATCCGCACGTCTAAAGAATGTGTTGCTTTTATGGACCGCAGCAGTTTACGCGCATGCCCAACGTTTGGTTTGTGATAAAAAATATGCGCCAGCACCTCGATGACTTGCTGAGCTTGTGCCGATTTTTTGCTGAAAAAATCACTTGGACAATATTTTTTGTCTTTATCACATTGCGGCTGAAACAAGGTCGCTATAGGATCATTGCTTAAGAGCATTCTCTCTAAGCCTTGATAAGAGGGCAATTCTGTCACGAGATGTTTTGAAAGCTCAGAATGACTGTTGCCACTCACATTAGGAGAACGCACCCAGTCTTCCAGTAAGGGGGCCGATATATCGCCAGTCACCAACTTATATACGAAAAATGAATGCAACGTCTTTGGGTTCGTTTTTTGTATATTTATACTCATTGCTCTAATTTTTTCTAGGTATTTATTTTTCATACCCTCCCAGGAAATACTTGCGTTGGGCAATGGCGCTGTCTGAAACCAGTTATAAGGCAGTTTTTGAGCACGCATTATTCTGAAGATCTCCGCGAAGTCGGACTTGCCCTCGAGGAGGTTTAGAAACTTCACTTTTTTCTCACGTGAAATTTTGGTAAAAGCCTTTTTATCACCTGAATTACCTGGATTCGTCTTAGGCAGCTTCGGGCTGCTCATTTCCATTGGAGAGTTTTTCTGTACTTCCTGGTTTTTTGACCCTTTAGAGTCGACAGCAGGACTTAAATTAGACGACTTTTGAGCCGGTGGAGTCTTTGCATTAGTCTCAAGTGGTTTTGTGCCAGGCACTGCAGCGGGAGTTGGCGCATCAGAATTTTCTGAGGTTTTGACAATCTCCTCTACTGTTGACCCCCCAGTGTTGCTCTTCACTATCGGTAGAGGCTTAGGCTCTCGGAATGGCGCCGCAAACGCGTCTGCTAACGTTGTCGTCGTCTGGAATGGAAAAGTAGTCTGCGCAGAGTTGGGATTCATGGCTGACCCATCTGGTCGTTGTGCTGATCCCATTAGGTTATCTAGGTTTGCAAGAAGTGCTGGGATCTGAGTTGCAACTTCAGATGTTACTGCATTCACGGCACCCTCTAAGATATTAAGAAAACTCTCCCCATCATTCCCCCCATTGGTAGAACGACCATTCACACCCTGCCTAAGCGAAGCCAGACCAAAATCTCCATTCAACCCAGAAACACGACGAGGAACAGAGCCATTAAGATGTGCTAATTCCACATTAAGATGTGCTAATTCCCTTATGTTATCTACGTTTACAAAAAATGCTGGGATCTGAGTTGCAACTTCAGATGTTACTGCATTCACGGCACCCTCTAAGATATTAAGAAAACTCTCCCCATCATTCCCCCCATTGGTAGAACGACCATTCACAACCTGCCCAAGCGAAGCCAGACTAAAACCTCCATTCCCCCCAGGAACACGAACAGGAACAGGAACAGAGCCATTAGGAACAGGAACAATGCCATTAGGAACAGGAACAGAGCCATTAGGAACAGGAACAATGCCATTAGGAACAGGAACAATGCCATTAGGAACAGGAACAGAGCCATTAGGAACAGGAACAGGGCCATTAGGAACAGGAACAGGGCCATTAGGAACAGGAGCGGGGCTTGAAAACGCCTTTAGCCCTACCCCAACTATAGCTACAGCACCTACAGCGGTTGCAAAAGTTGCAAAAAGCGCCCCCATAGAGGTAACGCTCTGTTTTTTAAGTTTTTTCTTGATATTTTGAGGCGATTCCTCTGGCAAACTGGTGCCCACAGCCTTAGACACGGGTACTGGCGCTGGCATATCCCAGGCATACGTAGTGTTATGTAATACTATTGAAGTTATTAATATTAGTGATAAATAACGCACAGAGGTCCACTTTCTAAAAGTAAAAATTTATTGACAATGGCTATTGTTGATATATAGCTATGCGGTAATTTTTGTCAATATTAATTATTAAAAGATGTAAATTTTTTGCCAATGTTCACGCATTACACCCCTGTACAACGTAAGATAGCGTCAATGTTCTCTGGCCTTTTCATATTGACAAGCTCACCTTTTTAAATGTCTTATTTCCATTCATAGATTGAATTAAAAATAACCATGGAGGGGCGAGTTGCGCAAATTAATTATCTCTATTATAGCTTGGACAACGACTAGCTTTCTAAGCGTTGTGGGGTCACCAGTCAGGATTTTAAGTTTAGATGGTGGAGGAACGCGGGGGTTTATTTCGGCCTTACTATTAGCTGAGATTGAACGGCAAACTGGCCACCCTATTACTGATCTCTTTGATGTGATTGTTGGCACGTCAACAGGGGGGCTCATTGCGGCGGCTTTATGTAGCAGAGCTTCTCAAAACCGTTTGTCGGCTCAAGATGTCGTCATGTTTTATCGCACCGAATCTACCACCATTTTTCCTACGGGCTGGTGGCATAATACCAAACGCACCTTTGGTCTCGTGCGCAGTAAATTCGCCACAGAGCCGCTAGAGCGCCTGCTGTGGGAAAAACTTGGCGAACAGCGCTTATCTCAGAGTCAGCGCCCTTTAGGGCTCACGGCCTTTGAATTAACTGCAGGCACACCTTTAATGTTAGTGAGCCACGGTTCAAGTGCAGATGCATTCTCTGACATGCCCATTGCTCTAGCCGTACGCGCCACAACGGCTGCCCCGCTTTATTTCGATCCCCTACATTGGCAGGGAAAATATTTCATTGATGGCGGTGTTTTTGCGAACCATCCGGGTCTTTATGCTTTGAAATATGCCCGCGCTCTGTACCCGCAGCGGGAATATCGCATGTTATCTCTTGGCACCGGTATGACGCGAACAAGTGAATGGCACACCGGCGGCTTGCTCCAGGCGGGGACAGCTACAGTCCAGATTCTTTTATCCTCCCCAAGTCAAGTCGCCGACATGTTTTTACATCAAGAAATGGGCCCTAATTATTGGCGATTTCAGCCAGACTTGGGGGAGATTGCCATTGATTTATCGGATGCATCGCCAAGCGCTCAAGAGCGTATGGGGAACATGGCCCATGATCTGATCAGTACGTCAAAGTTTAAAGCCTTACGATCAGGATTTTTCAAGAACACGTGATCAAATTGATCTCACGACTCTACCTGAGGCACTAAACGGCCTTAGCACAACCCGTTCAATGGGTGGAGCAAGAAGAGATGACATGGGTTAAGTCTTTGACTGGATCCATCGGCAAGCTTTTATCAAACGATTATAGGAGATCAGATATGTTGCGATTGTCAGGGCTAAGCCGTCGGTAAAAAACGCTCCAGGGATCAGAAGCTTTATCAATTTTCTGTAAAAAACACAATTCAATACCTGACACACTGGTCAAAAAGGCGAGGAACATTCTGATATCTAAACCTTTAGATTGTCCCCTGGACACCTCACAGGTTTTGAGCGATTGTATCTTTAAATCTTGTGGTTTTATTTTATCAGATGAATCGTCCTTAGCCTCATTTATGGTGCGAGCCAACCAGAAACGTAAACCCGGCACATTGATTGCTTGCCCTAATATCGTGTTGTTATCAGAAGAGCTCTCCAATGTCAGATGTTCGGGTTGCCACGGTTGTGTGTCTAAGTTTATGCTTGTCGGCTGTAGGTCCTGAACAAGCAAATAACGCAACAATTCATCATTTATACTGCCCTCGAGCAAATTTTGACGCAATAGTTCAGCTGACTTAAGTGCAGTGATTATTAGGTGTTTGGTTGCCATCTTTTCTTCAAATAATTCACGGCTGATCTTAATTCCGGTACTATTGTAGTCTTTTTTCTGCAAGCTATTACTAGAGTTTTGACAGCTCTCAGGCTTAAGCCCCGGCCCTGTGAATTCATCCATGGGATTAAGTACTTTCCACGTGATGAATTCTTTCCATGTTTGCTTTGTAAACTTCGAGTCTGGATGCGACTCTTGCATTGCTTTTACTTGTGCATCTAGAGTATTTAAAAATGCTTCTCTGCCTCTCGTCGCCAACTCGTAATCTATATAAAAATCCAGAGGAATTTCTATCGCCGGAATATATTGCTGCGCTAGTTCCATAGGCTGTATGTGCCCCTGCGACTGCTCCTGCAACTCTAAGGCTAAACTTATACAACTATTGAAAACCATAACAACAACTGCACCGCACCCTATAAAAAATCCTTGTGATTGTCTCTGCATCATCATTCCCCTTTCAAAAATCCACTTTTGCATTCGCACCTTCGGTTCAATGCGCACAAGCACTTTACTTCATTAAATTTAAAAAAATACTTTAATTAAATTTTTCAAAAAAGCAACATTATTATTGTCGTTATTGGGAAATTAAAGTTAATCTAGGCTGTGTGAACACATTTTGAATTAATTTTTAGGAAGTGGTAATGTTCGGATTCAACAAAAAAAGGAACATTACCATGAAGGATTATTACATTGATTATGAGAAATGGCAAAAGATTTATGAGAT
>JBILKX010000008.1:0-43221 GCA_044376435.1 Alphaproteobacteria bacterium
TTCCACTTTAGTCGCCTATTCCCTAAAGAAGACCAAACCTTCCATAACTCCTACTTCACCCTATGCCTTCCATCCTTCTCTTATCCAAAACTGAGGTTACTTATGAGTTAACGCTGAGCGTTGATAGGTCAATGTGAAAAAGTCTTGTTTAGCTATAAAATGGCCTCAGAGCGCCTTTTTAACGGGGGACACTATTGAAGGGCTCTTAAGCCCTCATAGTGCTCGTGGAGAGCCTTAAGCGCTTGGTAGTGCTCATGACCATGTGCAACAATTGAATTGTCATGCAAAAACTTTAACGAATTTGCCAGCTCCTCATGAGGTTGTTCATGATTAGTAACGTTTTTGAGGTGCTCTAAAGCTTTATCCAGTGCCGTCTTGTAGGCCTGGTCGGCTTCAGAGTCTGTAAACTTTATAGACTCAGTAGTCTCAGAGAGCTTCTTGACCGCTGCATTGAACTTCTGTTGGTCTAAGATCTCGTATGCCTTTTCTTTTGTCTCTTGTGGTGATTTGGGTGCAGACTGAGGTGGGGGATTGAATTCTTCAAACGAAAATGCTGGGAAAAAATGATTCTCTGAAGACGAATAATCCCCTTGTGTTGTTTTTTCAGCAACTTTTTTCTTCTTGAGGCCGTATTTAATACCCACCCCTATCGCGGCTAGGCTAGTGGCGGCTGCAGCTGTCCCTAGCGCCGCCTTGCCAAGAGTGGTGTCGGCGAAGTTCGCAGTTTGCGGGTTGTTGGTGTCTGCGGAAGGAGGCGTATCTGAAGAGGTCGGGGTATTTGCAGGGGATGGACTGGCGGGAGTGGGGTTTGGCACATTAGAAGGAAGCGGTGATTGCGTTGGTGTAGAGGGTGTCGATGGCCTGCCGGCCTGTGCATAGAGAATGCCGCTCATCAAAATGGTGATCAGACAGAGTATCGTTTTTTGACGCATACAACCCCCTCATAAGTTTATATCGTCCTCAGAATACAGTTAAAATTTTACTAGGCAGTTAACACTGAGCGTTGATAGGTCAATGTGAAAAAGTCTTGTTTAGCTATAAAATGGCCTAAGAGCGCCTTTTTAACGGGGGACACTATTTAAGGGGTCTTAAAGCTTCATAGTGCTCGTGGAGAGCCTTAAGCGCTTGGAAGTGTTCATGACCATGATCAACTATTGAATTTTCATGCAAAAACTTTAACGAATTTGCCAGAAGCGTATGCTCTGCCTCACGATCGGTAACTTTCTGGAGGTAGCCTAAAGCTCTATCCAGCTCCGCCTTGTAGGCCTGATGCTTATTGGCCTGCTGTTGGTCAGGGTTTGTAGGCTCTATAAGCTTGGCAGTATCAGAGAGCGTCTTGACCGCTGCCTTGAACCGACCTTCGTCTAAGATCTGGTATGCCTTTTCTTTTGCCCCTAGTGGTGATGGGGGTACAGGCTGTGGTTGGTTATTGACTGATGGCCATTCAAAAGTTGCGAACGGTGAGTAAAAAGAACCCTCTGGCAACGATACACTCTTTTGGTTTGTTTTTTCAGCAACTTTTTTCTTCTTGAGGCCGTATTTAATACCCACCCCTATCGCGGCTATGCCAGTGAGGGCTACCCCTGTCCCTAGCGCTGCCTTGCCAAGAGGGATGCCGCTTGGGCTCGTAGCTTGCGGGTTGTTGGGGTCTGTGGAAGGAGGCGTATCTGAAGAGGTCGGGGTATTTGCAGGGGATGGACTGGCGGGAGTGGGGTTTGGCACATTAGCAGGAGGCGGTGATTGTGTTGGTGTAGAGGGTGTCGACGGCCTGCCGGCCTGTGCATAGGGAATGCCGCTCATCAAAATGGTGATCAGACAGAGTATCGTTTTTTGGTGCATATACCTAATCCAAATGGAAAAAGGGGAGAGTTTGAGAGAGGGAATTTGGCTCAACACCAAGCTTGAAAAACCGCTCGTATCGACTAGTTGGGCCTGAAGAACCCACTCTGTGGACGTCTGCGTCGTCAAAGTTGCGCCCTGAATGCTCACGTACCCGCATGTACGCTCCGCGTCAGGGCTCACTTTTCCTATCATCTGTCTCACATACTGGATTCTTGAGGGCCAACTAGATACAGAAGGCAAGCGCTGGTGGTGGGTCATAATTCCCCGCTCAAAAATCCACTTTTTCATTTGCATTGGGTATGTACTCCCCCTCATAAGCTCATAATCTTTTGAGAATACACTTAAAAATTTACTAGGCAGTTAACACTAGGGATACCATACTGAAAAGTATACCAAAAAACCTAAAACTTTGATTTAGTGCGCAGTTCGCGGGCACGCTTGAGGATAATATTTTCTAAATCACGACTAATCGTTGAGGTTACCGGCACATCGATCCAGCCATAGCGATTTAAAACTTGACGGAATACCCGTACCTTTAAGGCATCACTGCGTAGCCGACGATCTGAGATAATAACGTTAATTTTCAACCGTTCATTAGGATGTTTACTATTGACATGCCAGTCCGTAATGATGACGCCGCCAAACGGGTCGGCAGAGGCTAAAGGCATGAATGATAGTGCATCCAAAGAAGCGCGCCATAAAAATGCGTTGACAGCAATGCTCGCTGCCGAGCTGCTTGAGTCTTTTTTATTGCCACCAAATGTCAGTGAATCGCCGAAGAGCTTGCCAAAATTTTGGTCGCGGCGTACTTTTTCTGGGACAGCGTCAGGTTCCTTAACAGGATTAGAAACATAGCACCCGCCCAAAATGGCTGTAAGGCTAACAATACTGAAAAAACGTAATAAAAACATAAGTCTTTAATCCTCTTATACTGACAGTTTGGGGCGCTGCGATGCCGGTAGCACTGAGGTCAGGGGCACAAGAGTTATTGATTGGCTTGGTAATAACCTTACCCAAGTTTTCAGGGTTTCCACCACTGCTGGCATCGCCGAAAGCCGTACAACCAATGTTGAGTGCTCAGCAGAACGATCAATAAGACGCTGAAGCAATTCTGATAATGGTTGAGCGGAAATTTCTACGTCGATATTATCTGTTGTTTGTAGGTAAGGCAAGGAAATTTCTTCTGCGATTTGTTGAATAGCAGATTTATACGCACTCTGGCTGTCGAGAAAGAGGACACCTTGGGCACGGAGCTCTTTGAGAAGTGGACGCATATCTTCGGTAGAATTCATAAAGCGTGACCCCATATAATTGGTGACACCCACGTAGTCTTGGCCAAGGTGAAGTATTTGTGTCAAGCGGTTAAGCATTTCTGCGGGTTTCATGCCGGTTAATAGTGTGAGGGGGCCAGGATCACGGCGTGGGTAAGTAGATGGCTCCATAGGCATCATCAAAACTGTTTCATGACCAAATGCTCGGGCTTGCCGCATGACACTAGAGAGATTTGGGGTGTACGCGCTAAACGCGAGGGTAATTTCTGCTGGCAAGTCTTGGATTAAAGAACGGGCTAATATCTCGTTTGGACCAACATCGGTAATGACGATAGCAATACGAGCCCCATGAACTGGTTTTTGCAGAATGCGGGCGAATTTTTGATAGGCTGGGCGTTGATCAGTACTAACGGGTGTTGCTGGTGTCACTGGTTGAGGGGGAGCGGCGAGGAGAGTAATTGGCGGTAAGGGGATAGTGAGTTGGCTAGTGGTTTTCTGCAGGTGTAAGACCCAGTATATCGCACACCCTAGCCCCCCAATTAAAATGACCCAGGCTAAACCTAAAAACAACCGATGGAGAAGTGCGCTTAATTTCATAGAGGCTCCTTAGAGGTTAAAAAGCTTTTAGCCATAAGTAAATCTACAGCTCGACGGAGCAGGTAGTCTTGCATTAACGCCGGACTTGGGTCAGCAAAATGCTGTCCATTTTTGATGTCTTGGAGTGTCTGTGAGTTTAAGGCGCCAGGAATGTCTTTCTCTCGAGTGTTAGCGATAGAAGTGGTTGACGAGACAACTAAAAGTTGCGGCGGCACAATAATATTTGGGGTAATACCATAGCCCTGAATTTCATGACCATGGGGGGTAAAATAACGATGTATGGTAAGTTGGATCGCGCCACTATTGCTCAACGGGATAATTTTCTGCACTGACCCCTTGCCAAAAGACGGCTGTCCCATAATGTAGGCTCGATGATTATCTTGCAAAGCCCCGGCAACAATTTCCGCAGCTGAGGCAGAACCAGCATTAATCAACACAATGATTGGAATACGCGCAAGAATATCACCAGGACGGGCTTTGTAACGATGTAAAACAGTGCCGTCGCGTCCGCGTGTGGAGACAATCTCGCCTTTATCAAGGAAGCTATCTGCAACTTTTACGGCTTGGTCCAGAAGGCCGCCAGCATTATTGCGTAAATCCAGAACAACACCACAGAGTTCATCCCCAAGCTGCTCCTTGATGCCGGTCACAGCATCTTTTAAGGCGCCTTCAGTTCGCTCATTAAAAGTCGTGATGCGAATGTACCCAATCTGTTGTTCAGTCCGCCATTTGATCGGGGGGACCTGAATGATAGCCCGCTTTAAACTAATGTCGAAATATTCCCCTTCACGGCGAATGCGCAACTGTACAGTTGAGTCTACAGGTCCTCGCAGCTGATCGATCATTTCTTGCATGTTTTGTGGAGTAATGGCCTGATTGTCGATATGCGTTATAATATCATTCGTGCTCAGATTAGCCAGCGATGCAGGGGTGTTATCAATCGCTGTGATCACATGAACATTCCCGTCCTTAAGCGCAAGCTCGACCCCTATGCCACCAAATTCGCCAAGTGCTTCATGTTTTAGTTGCCGGAACCGTCGGGGGGATAAATAAAAGGAATGTGGATCAAGGGACGTCAGCATGCCTTGAATTGCCGCATCAGCGAGCTCATCATCGTTTGTATCGCTTATGTAGAGGTCATGGATGTGCTGTAAAACTTCTTCTAAACGATCGCACAATTTAGAGGACGGTGCCGCCTCTGCAGTCATAATGAACGTCGTTATAATAAAAGCAACAATGACCTTCATGGTTTTGATTTAAAAACGAATGAAGGGTTAATAGATTGCTGAAATCTTTGTATTTCACAGAACAACACGGGTGGTCCAAACAAGGGCGATGGCAGTGCCCCTAAAGCATCTTTTATATTGATAACATCTCCTGTTTTGCGGCTCACTTGCTCAAAGCCTTCAAGAATTGTTTGATATCCCTTGGTATGCTGGATCACCATGCGATACCCTTGGGGTGTTGGAAGTATTGTGGTGATGCGGCCAGATGCTGGGGCGCTGACGATCTCGCGGGGTTGTCCTTGAAACAAGACGCCGCGTCCGTGATAAGACTCATGATGTCCAAATGCTTTCACAATCGGCCCACTGACAGGACGAGAAAAATTGACAGCTATATCTTGAATGCGATTCTGTGTTGTCGTCATTAAAGTTGCGGTTTCCTTCAAAGGCGCATTTAAATCTTCAGAAGTGAGCACATCAAGTGCCTCCTGAGTGCGCAGCTTCGCGAGCGTCGCATTCAACTCGCGTTGTTGTTGTGAGAGTTTCTTGCTGGCTTTTTGTAATGAGGCTTCTGTCGCAATAATCTGTGAGCGCACATTGGCAAGCTCCATAAGCTCTTGTGTTAAGCTTTGCCCTACCTGCTGCAGGTAAGGCATGAGACGACGCAACAGTAGGGATGTGTGAACAAAATCATCCTGGCTGTGGAGCGTGGCGATAAAAGTTGCGGGCGAATTCGCCGATAAACAGCGAAAAGCGCCCAGAGTGCGGCTCAGTTGTTGAGATTGGCTCCGAAGAGCGGCGCGCGTATCATTCTGTTGTTGCTTTAAAGACTCCAAAGTTTCTTGCAACTCAACAGCCCATTCACGGTGTTTTTTTTCTGCTTCAGCAAGATCTTTGAGCTTTTGTTCAATTTTCTGCAGTTCTTGCGACTGTGGGGATTTAGCGTCGGTTGCTGAGGTAATACTGAGCACTAACGTAAAAATATAAAAGCCGAACATGACTAACCTCTTCATACTCTTTTAATTAGGGAACGCCCCGTCATCGCTTGAGGCTGGGTCAAACCCATTAACTCAAGAATTGTGGGGGCGACGTCACTCAAAGCGCCACTGTCTAAGGCTTTAATAGCCACCGGTGGATTCACGAGGACAACCGGCACAAGGTTGCAGGTATGTGCCGTATGCGGTAGATTTGAAGTTGCATCCCACATTTGCTCAGCATTGCCGTGATCTGCAGTGACGAGCATCGTGCCACCTGCTTCAGTGACAGCATTCCCTAAGCGGGAAAGACAGAGATCAACCGCTTCCACCGCTTTTTGCGCGGCCGCCAAATTACCGGTATGTCCAACCATATCTGTATTTGCATAATTCACGACAATCAAATCATAGCGATGCTGTTGAATAGCCTGAATTAAAGCCTCAGTCACTTCAAAAGCAGACATTTCGGGCTTTAGATCATACGTTGGTACTGAGGGGGAGGGAATCAGGATACGGTCTTCGCCGGCAAAGGGATCTTCGCGTCCCCCATTAAAAAAGAAGGTGACGTGTGCGTATTTCTCAGTTTCTGCGATTCTGAGCTGCCTTAACCCTGCGGTGGCGATTACATCACCTAACATATGCGGAAAATCATCTTTGGGGAATAAAGCTGGGAGCACCGCTGCTAATTCACTAGAGTATTCAGCCATCCCAAGCTTGGTAGCAAACGCCACTACATGTTGACGCGCAAAACCATTAAATTGCGGCAAAATCAACGCTTGAAGAATTTGCCGAGCACGATCAGAGCGAAAATTAGCCATAATTAAGCCATCACCATCGCGCATACCAGGATATCCCTCGATCACGGTTGGGGTAACAAATTCGTCAGTTTTATCGCGATTGTAGCTGGCTTCAATGGTTTGCAGGGCTGATGCGGCGAGAGGACCTTGGGCAGACACCATAGCCTTATAGGCTGGCTCAACGCGCTCCCACCGTTTATCGCGATCCATGGCATAATAGCGCCCACCTATCGTACCAAAAGTAGCTTCGGGGCACTTTGTCATAAAATCTTTAAGATATTCTACGGCACTTTTAGGGGGGGTGTCACGACCATCCAAAAAGCCATGAATCCATACTTTGATCCCTTGGCTACTTAAGTAATTTGTCAGAAAAACCATGTGATCTATATGCGAATGGACTCCCCCGGGTGACAGTAAGCCAAGGAGATGGCAGGCGCCGCCACTCGTCTTAAGAGCTTTAATGAAACTATCAAGCTGAGAGTGAGACTTAAGAGAACCATCGTGAATAGCTAAATCAATCTTGGGAAGATCTTGCATCACGACGCGACCGGCGCCAATATTCATGTGCCCTACCTCTGAGTTGCCCATTTGACCTTCGGGTAAGCCAACATGAAGTTCTGAAGCTTGCAGAGTATTGCGTGGAAAAGTTTTAGTAATCGTATCCCAATAGGGTGTGTGAGCGTGATGAATACTATTATTATGTGTTTGCGAGGTTTCCCCCCAACCATCAAGAATACACAAGACAACTGGCTTCGGTCGGCTCATTAACTAACTCCTTTGTTCAGTAAGATTTTTCAGTTGTTCTGCAACTTCTCGTGAGGTTGCAGCTTGATAGAAAGCCGGTAATAAGATCAGGCTCTTTGAGGATAGATAACCTACAGGGGTTGGCGTATTTGTTCTACATGACACAAACCCTTGAGAGGTGACGATATGCTGACCACTTTCTGAAATAATAAATCGACACCATTGCAGGGCATCTTCTAAATTTTGCGCGGTCTTCAGAATGGCCATTGGCTCTATAAGCGGGATCATCCCTTCATGTGGGATAGCAAATCGCACGGTATTAATGCCTTCTTGTCGGGCTTTAATCACAGAGTGGTACGCTGCAATAGCAATTTTTGCCTCTTCAGCAATAAGACTTCGCAAACAAGCCGATAGCGTCGGCTTTAAAGCAGTTGTATTTTTGCTGAGGGCCTTTAGATAACTCATTCCCATATTATCTGCAAGCGCAGTATAAATAAATCCTTGGGCACCTTCTGTGCTGGCATTTAAAAATGCTACAGGTCCTTCATGATTTAATAAGTCATTCCAACTACTAGGCTTTTTAGAATTCGTATGATAGGCCAATCCAATCAGCACTAACTTAGTGGGTAGACAGTACGAGTCAGGATCTCGCAGCTGCGGATAAAGGGGAGATACATCAACATCCTTAAACGGTAAGAGGCGCTGTTCTGATTTCAGAGTTTGAATTAATTCATGGTTATCAACCATAATAATATCAGCAATAGAAGCCCCACTTTGAAATTCTTTTGCAAGTTTTTGCTTCAACTCATCATGGGTAAAGGTTTGCAGTTCTACCTGTATTAAGGGGTTTTCCTGCTGAAATTTTTGCACCCAAGCCGTGGTCAGCGATTTTTGCTGGCAACTATAAATACGTAGTATTGAGCCACCTTCTGCGGAAGCAGGACCAGTGATGCCCAATATTAAAGCCGCAAAGACCCACCTTTTCATTTGGATTGGGTATAGGCTGTATTTGCATAAAACAATAGCACAATCCTTGAGCGCTACGAGGTAGTGTTTCATTTTTGTTGTATCTCCTCTATGCCAGGTAGACCCTGCAGATTAAAATAAGTCTTCTGATCTATATTGTATTGAGATGGGAGCAGAATGTCTACCCTAACCTCATCGCTCAAGGATAATGATAACTGAATGGAGGAGTTGCCAGGATCACGGTATGAAAGAACGTTTTTTATAGATTCTATCTGGTGTTTTTGTATATGCGGATGAAGCTTTAAGATGTAATGTTGCTGGGCATGATGCAGTAAAGTTTCGAGAGATAAAATCTCCGTTGCAGTGCAGCGGACGCTTTCTTCCTCGCGTCGCAAATTGACGCGTACACTAATGATATGCCCTGGCTCAAGTAAATGGGGTGATTCAGTTTTCAGACGACTGAGGAGCTCTGAAAATAAAACGACTTCAAAAATGCCGGATTCATCTGAGACTTGAAGAAAGGCAAACCGGCTACCTTGCTTAGAGGTGCGTTCTTGTTTTGCAAGGATGACGCCCGCAAGCTTTGCGCTTTCTTGTTGAGGGGTTGCTAATACTTGTGTCCAGTTATCGAATTGGTGATGCGTGAGTGGCTGTTGATACGCTGTCAGCGGGTGGGCGGAGAGATAAAATCCGACGGCATCGAATTCATGGTGTAGGCGTTCTAGCGGCGACCAATCCCCAACCTCAGGTAAACAAATCATTGAGGGCATCACCGTGGCAAACAAGCTATCTTGTTGGGTGTTACTTAAGCTCGCTTCCTTCAGCAGTTGTTCAATGTTCTCGAAAAGACGTCGGCGATTCGGCTCTAAGCAATCTAAAGCACCCGCACGAATTAAATTTTCGATTTGGCGTTTATTAATGATCCGGTGATTTAAGCGTTGGCAAAAGTCATTAAGATCTTTAAAAGGACCGCGGGCTTGACGCTCCTCAACTAACGCCATCATGGCGGCCTCACCCACATTTTTAATCGCTGCTAAAGCATAGCGTACCGCCAGCTGTCCATCTGGGGTGGTTTCAACCTTAAAGCGAGCATCTGACGCATTAATATCCGGAGGCAGGAGAGCGATGGCAAGGCGTTTGAGTTCTTGCTGATAGACATTCAGCTTGTCGGTATTATGCATATCATAGGTCATGGTTGCCGCAAAAAACTCTACCGGGTAGTTTGCTTTTAGATAGGCTGTCTGATACGCCAAAAGTGCATAAGGGGCGGCATGTGATTTATTAAATCCGTAGCCAGCAAATTTAGCGATCTGATCGAAAATTAGGTGTGCCGTCTGTTCTTCAACCCCATTGGCAACCGCCCCGACGACAAAGCGTTGGCGCTGTGCGTCCATCTCAGACTTAATCTTCTTGCCCATGGCACGTCGCAATAAGTCCGCCGCCCCGAGACTATACCCAGAAAGGACCTGAGCGATTTGCATAACCTGCTCTTGGTAAACCATAACCCCAAAGCTGTCTTTGAGGATCGGCTCTAAAGCGGGATGCGCATAGGTTACCGGCTCAAGACCGTGTTTGCAGGCGACGTAGCGGGGAATGTCATCCATCGGACCAGGGCGATAAAGCGCAACCAACGCAATAATTTCCTCAAATCGATCAGGGGCAAGCTTGCGCACAACATCACGCATGCCAGTACTTTCAAGCTGAAAGATTGCGACTGTTTCAACGCGTTGCAACAGCGCGAATGTGGCAGGGTCATCGAGAGGGATCGTGGATAAATTGATCGCAATGCCACGCTGACGAAGTAGGTCAATGGTATACTGCAGAACCGTCAATGTCTTAAGACCGAGAAAGTCAAATTTGAGAAGTCCAGCCAACTCCACATATTTCATATTAAATTGTGTCGCGGGGAGTGCGGAGCGATCATCCTTATATAGAGGCACAAGCTCAGTTAACGGGCGATCGCCAATGACAACACCCGCAGCATGTGTAGAAGCATGCCGGTAAAGACCTTCGAGCTTTAAGCCAATATCGATCAGCTTGGCCACGACAGGATCTTGGTGAATCATCTGCTGTAAGAGCGGCTCTTGATCGATGGCTTGCTGCAATGTGACAGGATTCGCTGGGATATTAGGGATAAGCTTGGTAATGCGGTCAACTTGCGAGTACGGCATCTGCAAGACACGTCCAACATCGCGGATGACAGCTCGTGCTTGTAGCTTACCAAACGTGATAATATGGGCAACCCTGTTGCTGCCGTATTTATCGCATACATAAGCAATAACCTCATCACGACGATCTTGACAAAAGTCAATATCGAAATCCGGCATGGACACCCGTTCTGGATTGAGAAACCGTTCAAATAAAAGGTTGAAACGAATTGGGTCAACATCGGTAATCGTTAACGACCATGCGACTAAAGAGCCGGCGCCAGACCCACGACCTGGTCCCACTGGAATCTGCTGAGATTTAGCCCATTTAATAAAGTCAGACACAATGAGGAAATATCCTGGAAACCCCATGGTTTCAATAATATTCAATTCATAAGCTAGGCGTTCTTCATAAATAGTTTTGAGCCGCTCATGATCTTCGGGCGCGCGGGAAGGGAATACCTGCTGTGCTAAACGCTGGGCAAGACCGTGTTGAGACTGAAGACGCAATTCCTCGGCCTCTGTGTGCGCGCTTTCTGTGGGGAATGCCGGAAGAATCGGCTTGCACGCTTGTGGCATGTAGTGACAGCGCTGTGCAATAATTTTGGTATTTTGAATGGCATCAGGCAGATCATAAAACAAGTCAGACATCGCTTGAGGCGACTTAAAGTAATGGTGTGTCGTTTCATGGCGTCTATCAGGTTGATTCACATAAACACCCCCGGCAATACACAGAAGCGCGTCATGCGCTTCGTACATTGTTTCATCATTAAAAAAGACGGTGTTTGTCGCGACAAGCGGGAGGCCGAGGTGATCTGCCAGACTAATAATCGCTGGCTCATTTTGATATTCTTTTGGCAAACCGTGACGGCCAATCTCTATATACAACCGATCTGGAAATAGGTTTTTGAGTTGTTTGGCCATCGCTTCGGCTTCATCTGGGCGTTGGTCGGCAAGAAGTTTGCCAATCGCGCCGTCCATGCCGCCGGTGAGCGCGATGAGACCTTCGGTATAACCGTCAAGTTTTTCGAATGGATAGTAAGGGAGGCCTTCGTGATTATGGCAGATATAAGAATCGCTGACCATATGCATGAGATTTTGATAACCGCTATGGCTTTGTGCCAGCAGAACCAAGAAATCGTCGCTAGGGGAGGCTGTAGATGGTATTGGGTGACCATGTGGTCGTCTGACCCGTAATGTTGTGCCAATGATTGGTTGGATGCCGTTTTCGGCGCAGGCGAGTGAAAACTCAAGGGCGCCAAAAAGATTATTGGTATCGGTAATGCCCACGGCTGGCATAGCGTATTGTTGGCAGCGCTTAATAATTTGAGAGATTTTAAGCGCACCCTCAGCCAAAGAGTAGCTAGAGTGTAGTCTTAGGTGTATGAATGAGTGCATGCCACCCCCTCTAAAGTCCCCCATTAAAAAGACGCTCTGAGAGCATATTATACCTAACTAAGATGGAAAAGTAAATTTTTGAGCGGGGAATTATGACTCACGACCGGCGCTTGAAAAAGCCTTTTGTATCTCATTTCGATACGAGCGGTTTTTCAAGCTTGGTCTTGAATCAAATTCCCTCCCTCAGATTCTCCCCTTTTCCACCTCAATTAGGTATAGCGTCACGGCGGTGCTCGAATCCGCCCTTGAGAAGTCGTGCTCTATGGCCCTTATTTCTTAAGATTTGAAAAGCGGTTTTTAAATTTAGCCAACTGACCCGCGGTATCAATAAGACGTTGTATCCCCGTCCAAGCTGGATGTGATTTTGGATCAATATCAAGACGCAGTGTCTTATTGTTTAATGTTGAGCGTGTTTTGAACTCAGTGCCGTCGGTCATCGTGACGGTGATTTCTTGGTAATTTGGATGAATTCCTTGCTTCATAAGTCAATCTCACTTCTATAATTTATATTGATTACACCAACGCAATAAACTAAATTGACCGCAATTGCAAGTAGATTTTAGTAATTTAGGATCATGCAAAGCGTCAAAAAGACAGCATTGTTAGCGGTTGGGCGAAGGAAAGTTATACATAAATATCATGAAATACAAAAACTTATCAGTCAAGATTGGTCATATTCCGCTAGATAGTCCGGTGATTTTATCCCCTATGTGCGGGGTCACTGATATGCCTTTCCGGCGCCTTGTGAAGCGTTTTGGCGCTGGTTTGGTCGTCTCTGAAATGATTGCGAGCGAGGCGGTGGTTCGTGAAATTAAACGTACCCTAAAAATGGCCGAAAAAAGCCCAGAAGAGTTTCCTATGGCCGTGCAATTGGCAGGGATAGATCCTAGAGTCATGGCTGAAGCGGCAAAGCTCAATGAAGCGAAGGGGGCTCATGTGATTGATATTAACATGGGTTGTCCTATGAAAAAGATCGTTAACTGCCTTGCAGGCTCGGCGTTGATGCGTCAGGAAAAACTGGCGGCAGAGATTATGACGGCTGTGGTGAAGGCGGTCAACATACCCGTCACCTTAAAAATGCGAACCGGTTGGGATGATCAGAGCCGGAATGCGCCAGATCTGGCTAGAATTGCTGAAGAATGTGGGATTCAGATGGTTACAGTCCATGGTCGCACCCGATGCCAGTTGTATAATGGGCGCTCCGATTGGGCATTTATTCGTCAAGTGAAAGAGGCGATCAAGATTCCTGTCATCGGTAATGGCGATGTTGTGACCGAAGAGGATGCCGTCAGCTTGCTCGATCAAGCTGGCACAGATGGGGTATCGGTGGGCCGGGGAAGTTATGGCCGTCCATGGTTTTTAAATCAAATTGCTACTTTTTTACAAACGGGGACTAAGCTTCCAGATCCATCTTTGGAGCAGCAACGTGAAATTGTATTAGGGCATTATGAAGAAATTTTGTTACACTACGGGATGGAGACCGGAATTAAAATTGCTCGTAAGCATCTTGGGTGGTATAGTAAGGGCCTTCCAGGAGCCGCGGAGTTTCGCGTACGAGTAAATCAGGAGGAAAGTCCGGCACAGGTTCGGCACATTGTCGAGGAATTTTATGGCCAAGTCATCGCTGCACAATAGATCAATAGGGCTCGGAGATATCGTCTCGAGATATTTGAAGGACTTCTTCCACGTTCATGGTGAGGGGTTGCCGTCAGGGGGGATATACGAGCGCGTTATCCGTGAAATCGAAAGGCCCCTGTTTGAGCAAACCTTGATCGCATGCCGCTGGAACCAAAAGCGTGCGGCCGAAGTTTTGGGGATTAACCGTAATACATTGCGCAAACGCTTGCAAGAACTTGGGATTTCGCCTCCTAACATAGATAATTCTCTTGAAGACTCGCCGTTATCAAACGCAGCACTGCCAAACCCGATCGAAGTTGTCCTTATAGATTCAAGCTCATGATGGTCAAATTGCCCTCTTTTATTGCGGCTCTACGGTATCGCCAGTTGTCTCAAATCTTGGCGGTTGTCCTCGTTGTTGCAGCGTTTATTTCGGGCATTTTTACCTACGTCGCTTTAAGCCAAGCAACTCCCTTAAATATTGGTCCAGATCGTATCCTAGCGCTTATCAACCTTGATATTGTGCTCATTCTTTTGGTAGCGGTGCTGATTTTAGGACAGCTATACCGTGTTTGGGTCGAGCGTCGCCGTGGCCTAGTGGGAGCCCAGCTCCATAGCAAGCTTGTTTTAGTCTTTAGTTTGTTGGCCGTATCGCCAGCCGTGATTATGGGGATTTTTTCCGCTATCTTTATTCATTTTGGCATGGAATCCTGGTTTAATGAGCGGGTGCGTACTGCCCTTAATGAATCGGTGGCGGTGGCGGAAGGCTACTTGCGGGAACATCAAAAGGTAATCCGTGGTGATATTGAAGCAATGTCTTACGACCTTCGCCGCGATGCGGAATTTTTAATGATAAATCCCGACGAGTTTAGCGCTGTCGTGACACAGCAAGCCGCGGCGCGTCTGTTGACGGAAGCACTGGTGTTTGCCCCAGATCATACAATTATTGCACGCACTCCCTTAACATTAGCCCTTGAACTAGAGCGTGTTTCTCAAGAAGATTTGGATCGCGCCCGTGGGGGGGAGATTATTATTCGTAATAACGAAAGCTTTGATCGTGTGCGCGCACTCCTTTATATCGGTGGTTCATTAGATGCGTTCCTTTATGTCGGCCGTCTTGTTGATGCCGATGTGCTCAACCATATGATCAAAACACAACAGGCGAAAAACGAGTATAATCTCCTAGAAAGTCGCCGCTCAGATATTGAGTTTAGCTTAACGCTCATGTTCCTTGTTGTGGCATTTTTATTAGTGCTCGTGGCGATATGGGTAGGTCTATCCTTTGTGACAAGATTAGCAGCCTCTGTGCGCAGTTTGATGACAGCCGCTGAGCAAGTGCGTATGGGAAATCTGAAAACCCGCGTTAATGAGACTATCTCAATTAGTAAAGAACTGACGCCGTTGACGCGCGCTTTTAACCGTATGACCAGCCAGCTTGAGGGGCAACAACAAGAGCTATTGCGTGCCAATCAGGAGCTAGACCAAAGACGGCAAGTTACGGAGAGTATTTTAAGTGGTGTCTCGGTCGGCGTTGTGGCGATTGATAGCAACGGTCTGGTGACGCTGCATAACCCCTCAGCGGCAGAATATCTGGGCACAAACGATACCGTCGGCAAGCAGCTAACAGATTTGCTGCCTGAAGTGGAACCGCTTCTTAAGACAGCTCAGTCGCGTCAGAATGAGTTTTATGAAGAGC
Organism: Alphaproteobacteria bacterium; assembly: GCA_044376435.1. GTDB lineage: Bacteria > Pseudomonadota > Alphaproteobacteria > JBILKX01 > JBILKX01 > JBILKX01. The sequence continues at coordinate 15,273 of JBILKX010000008.1, forward strand.
ATATGACCGTGATGCGTAAAGGCTATGTCCATACTTTTATTGTACGGTTTGTTGCCGAATCGGAGGGACGCTATATTGTCACCTTTGACGATATTACAGAGCTTTTGCAAGCGCAGCGCAAAGCTGCCTGGGGGGATGTTGCACGCCGCATTGCCCATGAAATCAAAAATCCATTAACACCAATCCAGCTCTCCGCCGAGCGTTTAAAGCGTAAGTATGCCCCTGAGATCAAAACTGATCCTGAAATTTTTGCGCAGTGTACGGATACGATTATTCGTCAAGTCAGCGGTATCGGACGCATGGTTGATGAGTTCTCGCACTTTGCGCGTATGCCAGCTGCCGTGTTTAAGATGGAAGACTTGAGTAAGTTATCGCAGCAAATGATCTTATTACAGAGCCCGGCTCATCCAGGGATTGAGTTCTCTTTGGTGACAGAACAATCCGTGATGGTTAACTGTGACGGGCGCTTGATCGCCCAGGCAGTCACAAACTTGCTCCAAAATGCCATTGATGCGATCGAGGGTAATGATCGTCCTGCCCCAGTCCCCAAAGGTTGGATTGAATTGCGGGTAAAGCTTGAGGATCAATTCGTGCTTATTGCGGTTTCAGATAATGGTAAAGGTCTCCCCACAGAAGGACGCGAACGTTTGACTGAGCCTTATGTGACGACCCGCCGTAAAGGGACGGGATTGGGCTTGGCTATTGTCAAGAAGATTATGGAGGATCATCAAGGGACGCTGATCCTCGCGGATCGGCCGGATGGCGGCAGCGTTGTGACTTTGAATTTTCGCCGCGATCTTTAAGGTTTGCTGTAGAATTTTAACAATTGGCCAACTTATACAGTGCATCTAGGAGACTCTAGAAGTGGTGGCATTTTTCAGCAGAAAATATTATAGATTTATTTTAAAGTGTAACAAATGGTTCTCGACTTTTTCGGACATATACCCAACTGGCGCTGAGACCTGTCCTCACGCCGTTGTCTTACAATGGAGCAATTAGATGACGCAAAACTTTGAAGCAGCGCAATTTACAACCAGCCCTCAGCCACGCACTATGGTGGTATTTTTACATGGCTACGGTGCTGATGGAGAAAATTTATTGAACCTTGGCCATGTGTGGCGAAGCCTCCCAGATACGCTGTTTATAGCGCCGAATGCCCCTGAGCCTTGTGAAGAGTATCCCTCTGTTGGGTATCAGTGGTTTAGTTTAGAGGAGTTTACGCCGGTTGCAATGGCGAACCTGATCGATCGTCCCGCAGAGTGGCTCAATGCCTTTATTGAAGCTCACTGCCAAAAGCACCAGATCCCCTTAGAGCATGTGGCATTGGTAGGGTTTTCCCAAGGGGCGGCTATGGCATTGCATGCTGGGTGCGCATGGGCGGCATCGGGGAAAAAATGTGCTGGGGTTATTGGGTATGCTGGAGGGCTCGTGGTGCCTCCTAAGCCAGGGATCACATACCCGCCGGTGCTGCTTGTTCATGGATTAAGTGATTCTGTGTGGGCCTCAGATGCCTCGGAAGAGGCAGCATCTGCCTTAAGAGCTCAGAATATTGCTGTTGATTTACACCTGTTACCAGATGTAGATCACACCATTAATGCTGAGGGCGCTCAGTTAGGGTTGCGGTTTTTAGAAAAGGTGTTCTCATAAATTTTGGGAATTATTAAGTATTTATTGCCATAATGGCGATTGGATCGAGGAGAATAGCCATGAGAAGGTCGAAAATAGCGCTTATTGGCGCCGGAAATATCGGGGGAACCCTAGCGTTGCTCGCTGGATTAAAACATCTCGGGGACATTGTCTTGTGCGATGTGACAGAAGGTATGCCCCAAGGTAAGGCTTTAGATCTTTCTCAATCTGCCCCCGTTGAAGGCTTTGATGCCGTTGTGCAAGGAAGCAATAATTTTGCGGATATTGCCGGTGCAGATGTGGTGATCGTGACAGCTGGCGTGCCGCGTAAGCCGGGGATGAGTCGTGATGATCTGTTGTCCATTAATGGTAAAATTATCAAAGATGTTGCCTTAGCTATTAAGCAGCATGCGCCACAAGCTTTTGTGATCGTGATTACTAATCCTTTGGATGTCATGGTCTGGATTATGCAGCAGGTAACTGGTTTTGATCCAAAGCGTGTTGTGGGAATGGCCGGCGTTTTGGACTCAGCGCGCTTGCGTCATTTCTTAGCGGAAGCGCTCAATGTTTCGGTGACTGATGTGCAGGCTTTTGTTCTCGGTGGGCATGGCGATAGCATGGTTCCGATGGCACGCTATACAAGTATCGCCGGCATTCCGCTGACGGATATTGTGAAAATGGGTTGGATCAGTCAATCTCAGGTCGACGCTATTTTTGATCGCACCCGTAATGGTGGTGGTGAAATCGTCAATCTACTCAAGACTGGGTCTGCTTTCTATGCGCCAGCGGCCTCAGCGATCGCGATGGCTGAAGCGTATCTTCAAGATCGCAAGCGTATTTTACCTTGTGCCGCTTGGCTCCAAGGGCAATACGGGATTCATAATGCCTATGTCGGTGTTCCTGTGGTCATTGGTGCTGGGGGGGTAGAGAGAATTGTCGAATTGACCCTAGACAGCCAAGAAAAAAACATGTTTGATAAATCAGTAACTGCTGTGCAGCAGTTGGTAGAAGATGTGAAGAAATTGGGGATTCTATGAATATTCATGAATATCAGGCCAAAGCGCTCCTGCGTCGTTATAATGTGCCAGTATTGGTAGGGGGAGTGGCTTTTACGCCGCATGAAGCATGCGATGTAGCTCGCAATCTTGGCGGCAATGTGTGGGTTATTAAAGCGCAGATTCATGCTGGTGGCCGCGGCAAAGCTGGGGGAGTGAAGGTTGTACGCAGTATTGAAGAAGTGCAAGCGGCGGCTCAAAGCTTGCTTGGTCATGCGCTCATAACCCCGCAAACGAGTAAAGAAGGCCAGGTTGTCCGACGCGTCTACATTGAGCAGGGCTGCCAAATTGCCCATGAATATTACCTAAGCTTTCTAATTGATCGGAGCCGTAATCGGATCTTGCTGATGGCTTCTGCAGCCGGAGGGATGGATATCGAAACCGTTGCGGTCACTGCGCCAGAGAAAATCATTCAAATAGCCGTTCACCCTGCGACAGGAGTGCAACAATTTCATGCACGGGAGCTGGCATATAAGCTTGGGTTTTCGGGTGATCTTGTTGGTAAATTTTGTAAGCTTGTGGTGAATATGGCGAAGGCGTTTGAGGACCTAGACGTCAGCATGATTGAAATCAATCCTCTCGTTAAGACGACAGATAATCAATTGTACGTTCTCGATACCAAGATGACATTCGATAATAACGCCCTATTTAGGCATGCAGACATTGAGGAACTCTATGATCCTGATGAAGAAGATCCAATGGAGCGGGAGGCTAAAAAGCATGACCTTAATTATATTAAATTGAATGGTAATATTGGATGTATGGTCAATGGCGCTGGGTTGGCGATGGCGACGATGGACCTCATTAAGTTGTATGGTGGCGAGCCGGCAAACTTCCTTGATATTGGGGGGGGCGCTACGAAAGAGCGTATTACCGCCGCATTTAAGATTATTCTCTCTGATCCTCAGGTTAAGGGAGTATTGGTGAATATTTTTGGGGGCATCATGCGGTGTGACTTAATTGCGGAAGGCATTATTGCGGCAGCGCAGGAGATCGCATTTCAGGTGCCGGTAGTTGTGCGGTTGCAAGGGACGAATGTCGGCCAAGGACGCATGATTCTGGAGCAGTCAGGGCTAAAAATCATTGGCGTTGATGGCTTTGCTGATGCGGCACAAGCAATCGTTAAACAGATACAAGGAGCATAATCATGGCAGTTTTAGTTGGACGCAATACGCGAGTCATCTGCCAGGGCTTCACAGGGCAGCAAGGTACGTTTCATTCACAGCAAGCGATCGAGTACGGGACAAAAATGGTTGGTGGTGTGACGCCCGGGCGTGGTGGGGACAAGCATTTAGGCCTTCCAGTATTTAATACGGTTAGTGAGGCGATCAAGGCAACACAAGCGGATGCCACCATGATTTACGTGCCGCCACCATTTGCCGCCGATGCTATTCTTGAGGCAATAGAAGCAGAAGTTGCTTTGATTGTATGCATTACTGAAGGCATTCCCACCCTAGACATGATTCGCGTAAAGCATCGCTTAGAGTCTTCGAAAACCCGGTTAATTGGGCCGAACTGTCCCGGAATTATTACGCCGGGGGATTGTAAAATTGGTATTATGCCGGGCCATATTCATAAGCCTGGGAGTATTGCCATTGTCTCGCGCTCAGGTACGCTCACCTATGAAGCGGTTGCCCAAACAACCGCCGCAGGGTTAGGGCAGAGCACGTGTATCGGTATTGGCGGCGATCCAATTCACGGGATGAATTTTATTGACTGTCTGGAGCTATTTCTGCATGATCCTCAGACAGAAGGCATCATTATGATCGGTGAAATTGGTGGGACAGATGAAGAGGAAGCGGCGGCATTCCTGCGTAGCCATCCCATCAAAAAACCGGTTGTTGGCTTTATTGCTGGGACAACAGCGCCTCCAGGACGACGCATGGGCCACGCTGGAGCGATTGTCTCCGGGGGGAAAGGCAGTGCCGCCGTTAAAATTGCGGCGCTTGAGCAAGCCGGGGTGCGTGTGGCTAAATCTCCCGCTGACCTTGGCAAGACTATGGCAGAGGTATTAAAAAAAGCCTAGAATAAGAAAGTTATATTTATGGCATCGGCATCGGCTATTAACGCTCTAAACGCAGAATTTTTAGAAGCTCTCCATCGACAGTTTCTGCAAGACCCTACCACCCTCTCTCCGGAATGGCGGCAGGTTTTAGCGGATCAAGGCATTATCTCACCGGTTAGTGCACCTGGAGTGACGACCTCTGCTGCTCCAGAAGGGGCAGCGCGAGACTCGGTGCGGGCATTGATGCTAATTCGGGCCTACCGCGTCCGTGGTCATTTGCTGGCTAATCTTGATCCGCTTGGCTTAACTAAGCCTGATTATTACCCAGAACTGGACCCGAGAACCTATGGTTTTGATGTCCAGGACTACGATCGTCCTATCTTTATGGATGGACAGCTGGGTTTTCATACAGCGACATTAGGCCAGATTCTCGAAGTGCTTAAGCGTACATATTGTGGCTCGATTGGCGTCGAGTTTATGCATATGCAGGAAGATGCGCAGCGGCTCTGGGTCCAGGAACGGATCGAAAATTTCCACCGTGAGAGGCTATTCTCGGTAGAGCGCCAGCAGCAAATTCTCGCGACATTAACCCAGGCTGAAGCTTTTGAAAGATTCCTACATGTTAAATATCAAGGCGCAAAGCGTTTTGGTGTTGATGGCGGAGAGGCCATGCTGGTGGGGCTTGAGACCATGCTAATCGCAGCCGCACGTTTGGGGGCTGAGGAAGTCATCCTGGGGATGGCGCACCGTGGCCGACTGAATGTAATCTGTAATATTGTCGGTAAGCCCTTTGCCACGATTATTCATGAGTTTGAGGGTAAATCAAAGCGCACCTTAGGTTCTGGCGATGTGAAATATCACCTTGGGACGTCGAATGACCGGGAGATTAACGGCAAGCAGGTCCATGTGTCATTGACGGCCAACCCCTCGCACTTAGAAGCTGTGGATCCTGTGTTGATGGGGAAGGTGCGAGCCAAGCAACACCTGCGTGATGATCAAGATTACAGCAAAGTGTTAGGCATTGCCATTCATGGGGATGCAGCGTTTGCCGGGCAGGGCCTGGTGAGTGAAGTATTCATGATGGCTGATTTGGAGGGCTACCGCATCGGCGGGACAGTACACTTTGTGATTAATAACCAGATTGGCTTTACCACCAGTCCGCAGTATTCTCGTTCATCCCCCTATTGTACATCCGCGGCAAAAATTATCCAGGCACCGATTTTTCATGTCAATGGCGATGATCCAGAAGCTGTGGCTTTTGCCTCAGAGCTGGCCATCGAGTTCCGGTATCGATTCAAGATTGACGCCGTCGTAGATATGGTATGCTATCGCCGCTATGGCCATAACGAATCAGATGAGCCCGCCTTTACACAGCCCATGATGTACCGAACGATTGCCCAGCATCCGAGTACACGCAAGCTCTACGCAGCGCAGCTGGCCACCGCACAGCGTGTGTCCGCAGACAAATCCGCGGCCCTTTTAGCTGAAGTAGAAGCAGGTTTACAGACGCAGTATGAGACGGCTGATAGCTATATTCCACGTAAGGCAGATTGGCTGGAGCGCTTTTGGGCAGGAATGCGTCCTACAGAAAGTTTGGAAGTTATTGAGCAAACCGGTGTTGATGCCGCGCAGCTACAGTTAGTAGGGCAGGGGCTGACAACGGTGCCTATGGGCTTTAACCTTAACTCCAAGATTGCTCGGCAGATCCAAGCAAAGAAACAGATGTTAGAAACGGGGGGAGGCGTTGATTGGGCAACAGCTGAGGCGTTAGCCTTTGGCACATTGGTCGCCAATGGGGTGCGTGTCCGGTTGAGTGGTCAGGACTCCGGTCGTGGGACATTCTCCCAGCGCCATTCTGTGTGGATTGATACCGAAACCGAAGCACGCTATATCCCACTTAATCACATTCGTGAGGGCCAGGCGGCCTTTGAGGTCGTGGATAGTCCCCTTGCCGAAGCATCGGTCTTAGGATTCGAATGTGGCTACAGCTTAGCGGACCCCCATACCTTGGTCATGTGGGAAGCGCAATTTGGTGATTTTGCCAATGGTGCACAGGTGATTATTGATCAATTCATTAGCGCTGGGGAAACCAAATGGCTGCGCATGTCGGGCCTGGTCATGTTGTTACCCCATGGGTATGAGGGGCAGGGGCCAGAGCATAGCTCTGCGCGGCTTGAACGCTATCTACAATTATGTGCCGAGGATAATATGCAGGTTGTTAACTGCACAACACCCGCCAACTATTTCCATGTGTTACGCCGGCAAATGTGTCGGGACTTCCGCAAACCGCTCGTGGTGATGACGCCAAAATCACTCCTGCGTCATAAAATGGCTGTGTCCCAGGTACGAGACATGGGGCCAGGCACAACCTTCCAGCGAGTTATTCCCATGACGACAGTCGCAACCGGTAAGCCAGTCCGCCGCGTGGTTCTATGTTCAGGGAAGGTTTATTATGACTTATGGCAAAAGTTACAAGATGATAACATCAGGGATGTTGAACTGGTACGCGTAGAGCAACTGTATCCTTTCCCCGGTCGTGAACTAGAGGCGGTCCTGATGCAGTATCCCAGTGCTGACATTGTCTGGTGCCAAGAAGAGCCAGAGAATATGGGCGCCTGGTGGTATATTCGCCCACAAATTGAAAAAGTTCTGCACGCGATTAATCACTCGAGAACTCAGCCTCAGTATGCTGGACGACAAGCCGCGGCATCTCCTGCGACAGGCAATGCCCAGAAGCACGCAGATGAGCAAATGGCATTAGTTCAAACAGCGTTGATGTAAAAGTTGTCCGCAGGGAGAGATTTTTGGCTCCCCCTTTTTCTATTAGGATGGGGTATGTAAATCTAAAATCCATGGCTCCAAAATGCCTTCAATAAACTTTGTCACATTGCACTTTTTAGTCTACAGTTCTTTTTCACAGGCAAGCTCTACAAAAAATACAGCTATGCCCTCTTTCCAGGCAAAAAATATTTATATAGAATAAAAAATCATTTGTATCTTAGTAAGCTCGCATATCGGACTACTAGGATATGAAAGTCAAAAAGTTATTTTATAAAAACAAACTGGCACCTACTTAAGCCAGGCTATGGGATACTTCAGTTGGCCTTCTCTATAAAAAAACAATCAGCTATATAAACTGGCAACAACAACTTTGTCTTCTTCAAGTTTAATATAAGGCTAAGAAGCTTTTTGATGTAGAGATGCTCGCCTTACCAGAAGTTCAAAAATAATTTTTGAATTCTTTTTTAAGAAAATAAATTATTAATACATCAAGGTGCTGTATAAAGCACCTCAAAACATGGGAACATAATTATGCAATTAAATAATAAAATCAGGCTAGCTCTTATTGGAGGACACATTGTCGAATGCTTTGACAATACAATTTATGGTTTTTTTGCCGTCATGCTGGCGCCAATATTCTTCTCCTCAGAATCAAGCACTTCAAGCATTTTAATGGCTTACGGTGGCTTTGCGGCAGGATTTTTAGCTCGCCCTTTCGGGGCATTAATCTTGGGCCGCATTGGCGACCGTTACGGTCGTCGCGGCCCCTTATTGTGGTCAATGATTTTAGTCGGCATACCAACAATGATCATTGGTCTCATACCACCTTTTGAGGTTTGGGGGATCGTTTCCTCATTCTTGTTAATCCTTTGTCGCTTATTGCAAGGCTTCTTCTATGGCGCCGAATTTACCGGGATTAACCTCTATAACATGGAAGACTCCGACAAGTCGCATATTGGCAAACGCACAGGAATCATTGTCACATCAGGCGTATTCGGTGCCGCATTAGCGACCGCAATTGGGGCTTTTGTGACAACCTCTCAGATGCCAAGTTGGGCATGGCGTATCCCGTTTATCTGTGGTGGTCTCGCAGCCTTTACAGTTTATTTGCTGCGTCGCAAGCTTGCTGAAACCCTTGATTTTCAGGTGGCATCTGAACGTCAAGCGCTTTCTGATGCCCCTGTTAAAGAGGTGTTCAGAAATTACAAAGTGCCCTTCGTTGTGAGTATGTGGATTGCTGGACTCACTGTGATGCCGCTTTATTCTTGCACAATTTTTGGTAACAAGCTTTTTAAAGACCTAGGGTACTCTACGTCTGAAAGCATGTTATTAAATCTAGCCGCTATGGTTTTTGATGGTATTTTAATTATCATGTTCGGGCGCCTTGCTGATCGCATCGGTTTCTATCGGCAAATGATGTTGGGCTCCTCGCTTGTGGCGTTAGCCGCGCTTCCCGCTTTTAATTTCATTAATCACGCTGTCATAACCACAATGGATGTGTATATGTTTATTGCGCTGCTCACAGCCGTTGGCACCATTATTAATGGCTGCACGATGCCCTTTATATCCAGCTTTTTCCCGACAAATTGCCGGTATAGCGGCGTTGCCTTAAGTGCTACGTGTGGCGGTGCACTCCTTGGCGGCACAAGCCCGTTAGTCAGTTCATTAGTTATTGAGTGGTTTGGTACTAAATTAGCCCCAGGGTTTTGGTTAGCCTCTAATGCTGTCCTAACAGCTGTGGGGATTTGGTACATGCAGAATCGCTACAAACGCTATAGCGAACCTCATTCAGGGACGATAGTTGCCAAAGCTTAAGGTCTGTTTACATTGCCTGAAGTATCCCAAAAACTCCTATGCTTGGTTTTTGGGGTGTTTCAGGCGATATACTTAAATTGTGGACATGCCTGTCCCTTTATCAAAGGCGGAAGAATCTCGTGAGCCCGATGATAATTCAGTTCAGTCGCTGGGCTGTAAAATCTGATTTCTTGCAAAAACTTATGTTGTTTTAGGTTTTTGTATAACTCGAGATAGAAATTTTGATCAATCGGCATATCTATTCTTTCAGGATGAATCATGATCTTCTTGACTTGATGCTGGGAAAAGACGGCCTGTAAAAATCTTGGTTGCCTATCTTGTAAATCGTAGCCATGAAGAAAGCGCAGCGTTTTTACATTACTATTCTGACCTAGATCTATAAAATGTTCCGAGCTCCCCCATATGCTTGAGCGCTTATAGGTCGCTAGTATGATATGCTCTATGTTTGGTGAGAGATTAGGGAACGTCATCCCTCGACCATCATAGCAACTATTAATGCACAGCGTATGTGTCTCTGGAGAAGTTATCTGGTCAGTTATTGGCAAGAACTGATCTAATATACTTACCGAGGGACAGTCTACCTGTGCGAAAAGATTAGAAACAGCATCTATTGTGCCCTGGGTATGCCGCAATTGTTTAATCGAGAGGTGCCCAAAGGCAGATAGTACCTTAACGTGCGAAAGATCTAAAACTGTTTGCGCATCAATATCATGTACGACAATAACCAAAGGTAATTGCCTTAAGATTCTTCTTAAATTATCTTCATTTTCATTACTTTTTTTCAGAGCTCGTGTCAAATATTGCGCAAATGCGGGCACATCTTGGTAGGCTATAAACCCAGGTGCTAACAACCCTTGCGACTTTTTTGCTTCTACACGATGTATCAACTGGTGTAATATCTTTGTTAGATCATCCAAAGAGTCTATGGCATCGCTCAATTCATGTGGCTCTCCGGGCGTAAAATTATTAAGGTTTCCATTTTTCAAGATAGAATACCGTTGGCCTCTATTATTGGTCAGCTGAGAATACATTTTAAAAAACTTTAAGTGCGGTCTGCTGTCAAAAGCTTGATCGACACTGTCCCGTGTAGCGCGAGATGTTTGCGCCAAAGCCTGAATAGCCTTGAGGTCGCCACTAATACATAACTGCTCAACAATAAGAGAGAAGATGTCCTGTGGAAGCTGCGCCAAAGGACGACTCTGAACCTGACTAGACGATGGCTTCTGCCAAATCAACGCCGACACCACCGCCGCTCCCGTCAAAAATATAGCAGAACATGCGAATGCTCTACGGTATTTGTGACGTGGATTCACGCTCTGGGCCTGGGTGGCTTTCACCTGATGAACTTGAGGATCTACCTCTATAGACGGAGGATTAGCCGGCACAGCCATTGCCCAGGATGTCAAGAGGGTGGGCAAAAGGATGTTGATAATACTCAAATACATGAATAAGATAAATCTTTCAGGTTGATTATTAGTCTTCCGTGGCAAAATTTGTCACATAAGACTTTACAATCTATAGAGAGTATAGGTAAATTGTCAATAATAAATCGCCATGGGCACATCAATTACTGTGGTCTTTTGACGACATAGGGATACAATCGATCCATCAGCTTTGCAAACCCACCGTTGCCTAAAACGTTCGCACACGTCACTACAGGGTCAAATAATATATACAAAGCAGTGATTAAAGACATCATATCGCCATTAAAACCTAAGTAAGACTCCAAAATGGGGAGCATCACAAGAATGCCTCCACCAGGAATAGCCGCCACAGAAAACTTTGCTAACACAAAATAACCATTAAAAATCAAATAATTAATTAAGCTTGGCGCGGGCATACCAAAGCTCTTTAAGACCGCATAAGCAAAAATCGGAATCGCCAAACAGTCTCCAAGCAAGTGGATGTTTACTGTGGCTGGAATTACAGAACGCACCAAATCCTTATGCACAGCATTATTTTCTGCCCCAACGATGGTTAATGGCATGCTCGCAGCACTCGACATTGTACTGAAGCCACTGAGCGTTGCTGGAAATAAGTTTTTAAGCATACGTGCGCATTCTTTCAATTGCCATTTACTCAATGCAAAATAGATTAATGTAAGATATAGTGCTTGCGCCAGACCCACGACCGCGAAAATAAGAGTATAATCACGTAAAATTGTTATGACGACACCATCATCTTGTAATTTAATGATAAAGCCTGCCACAAAAAATGGAATGGCTAAGACAATCACTTTCAAGATTTGCGTGACAATCTGATCTGCGTAGCGCGCGACCCTCTGAGCGAAATCTTTGGAAAATCTTGGTAAAATAATCCCTGCAATAATCCCTATGATCATGGCGTGGCTATTAGCTAACAACTTCGGTAACTCAATATGCCATAAAGGCAATAAACCATGGGCGGTTTTAGGTAAGGCCATCGAAAAATCGAATTGGTAAATCCACTCTCCAACATAATGACTTAAAAAAGTTGCTAAGAAATTTGAACAACAGACGAGGACTAAGATTACAGCGATAATGCGCGTTGCCCCCTGAGCTAAAGCAATTACAGCTTTGAATAAAAGCCCCAGAATGATAAACGGCAAAACCAAAATAATCAATGACTTGATCGTTAAGCTCACGGCATATAAAAATTGCTTTACAGGAGCGTTTATGTAGTCCCCACATAGAACAATCCCAACAATCACAGCTATTAAGATCAACGGCATTTTATGAAACATGTGCACTCCTATACCCCTTAATACCCAATATAAATCCTCCTTTTTTGGCCTGCTGCCATAGAACCGTGCGTTATAAGTATACAAAACTCTGTCAGGTCATTGTTCAAAATCTTAAATCCATGGTTCAAACTGGACTTCAACGGAGTGCTTAATATTGAGCCATATACAGCTAACCTAGGCGAATCTATTCCTATTTTCAAGCAAAAGTGGATTTTTGAGGCGATTACGCAAAATTATCCAACCCGACGTGAACGTGGGCAGTCAATCCTGAAGGGACCAATTTTTCATTCATATTGGGTGTCTAAGGCCAAAATCTTAAATCCATTCCTTTAAATATGACCTCAATACGCCTTTGCGCATTGAACTTTAAAAAATGAATTTACATAATAAATCAATGTATTACTAAAATAAAACTAAAGAAAATCTCGTTAAATCTCTGCCTTATATTGCTCATGCACAAATCATGCAATAAAAGTTCTACCCAATCTTGCAAAATTGTGTTATATACTATCTGAAGGATTCACGGACTCATTATACTCTTGAATCCCATGTAAGTATGGACCTCCAAGCAGAGATAGATCCGCGCTTCTTGCATTTATACCCAATCCAAATGGAAAAGTGGATTTTTGAGTGGGTAATTATGACTCATGACCAGTGCTTGAAAAAGCCTTTTGTATCTAGTCGGTACAAGCAGTTTTTCAAGCTTGCGTATTGAATCAAATCCCCTCTCTTCAATTCTCCCCTTTTCACTTAACATTGGATATATAAGAAGCCCCGTCAATAATGGACACGTAAAGGATTTGACTCATTGGTTTGCCTTAAGGCGTTATTCCATGCCAATTATATTGCCCATGAGTTAAGGAATTTATGACAAATTTTACCACTTTCAACTTGCCGGACTTCATTTTGAACGGATTGACAAAAGCGAACATTCTCACGCCGACCCCCGTCCAAGAGCAAGCCATTCCACCTGGACTTTCTGGCCAGGATATTCTCGCCTCCGCGAGTACAGGGACAGGAAAAACTCTAGCTTTCCTGATCCCAATATTAACTAAACTTATTGATGCGCCTGAGTCTACTGCGCTCATTCTGACCCCAACGCGCGAGCTTGCGATTCAAATTGAAAAAGCGATGCACATCTTCTGGGGCAGTGATCGCAAGCAAAAACCCCCATTACGAGCAGCGTTGCTGATCGGTGGTGATTCTATGGTGCGCCAGTATGATATGCTGCGTCGCCGTCCCCATATTATCGTGGGCACCCCAGGACGTGTTCATGATCATTTGCGTCAAGGCACCTTAAATCTTAGCAACACAAAGTTTCTTGTTCTAGACGAAACTGATCGCATGCTAGATATGGGATTTAGTGAAGATTTAGAAGCTATTACGAGCCATCTACCTGAAATTCGCCAAACCTTCATGTTTTCTGCAACACTCCCATCGAATATTGAAGCGTTGTCTCGCAAATTCCTTCGTGATCCGCAACGTATTACGGTTGGAGAGGTCAGTCGCCCCTCAGTGAATATTACCCAAGAAAGCATCAAGACAAAGGGTCATGACAAGTTTTCTAACTTACTACAAGTTTTAGAACAACGCGAAGGGTCCGTCATTGTTTTTGTCAAAACAAAAATGCAGGCAGAAGCTTTAGCAGATCGCCTCCGCGGGCATGAACATCGCGCTGATGCAATTCACGGTGATTTACGCCAACGCAAGCGTGAGCAAGTCATTTGGGCATTCCGCAACTCTAAAAGCCGTGTGCTTGTGGCAACTGATGTTGCCGCGCGTGGTCTAGATATCCCGCATTTAAAAAATGTTGTTAATTACGACCTCCCGCAATCTCCTGAAGACTATATCCACCGGATTGGTCGTACGGGGCGCGCCGGTGCTTCGGGCTTTGCGATCTCATTCATTTCCCCAGATGAAAACCGTAAATGGACAAGCATTCAGCGTCTTATCCAGGGTGAATTGCCCCACGCACCAGAAGACCATTTGCACGGTCCTGTGCGTAAGCAGACAAAGCCATTCCGTGGCGCTAGCCGTCGCCCTGTCAATGCAGCTCGGCCTATTAATGGACCACGTGGCCGTCATACCCATGATCATCCGCATCGTGAAAAATCTCATACTTATGAAGAGTCTCACAATCATGATGCCCGCCCACGACGTGAGCGTGATGGTTATCAAGAAGACTTCCACAATCATGACGCTCGTCCGCCACGGCGTGAGCGTGATGGTTATCAAGACGCAGGGGCTCGCTCAAAATTTGAGACCAAGAGGCCGACAACATTTCGCAGCAAAGATAGCTCTAGCAAGCCTGGCCAACACAAAAGTGGTGGACGGTTTGGTGATTCCAAAGGCTACGGACGCGGCAGTTCAGAGGGCTACGGACGCGGCAGTTCAGAGGGCTACGGACGCGGCAATTCAGAAGGCTACGGACGCGGCAATTCAGGCCGACCTGCTCGTTCTCAAGGGAAAAGCAGATATTAGGACAGTGCCTGGATATTGCTGAGAGACTTTTTTAGTAGGAATCTTATCGGCGAGTCAATCTGGCAGCGAGACTGGTACGCATTGAAAGACTTGGAAATTTCAAGTTAGCAAAAGTATTTTTGAGTCTTTCAATAGCGTACGCTTAAGAGTTCAATGTGAAAAAGTCTTGTTGAGGTTCTCTTTGAGCCATAAATTTAAGATTTTAGCTTTGAATACCCAGTCCAAACCAAAAAAGTATTTATAACTCCTAGGTCCAGCGTTTACATGCTTAAAGATTGAACAAATTGTGTCATATTCAGCAACCGATCACGTCGTAAGCGTTCAGCTTTTAAAATACTCAAGATGTTCGCAACACTGACTTCTAGGGCTTCGTTAATAATAATATAGTCATACCCTTCCCAATGGCTGAGCTCGTCGTTGGCTTTTAACATGCGATTATCAATAACTTTAGCATCATCCTGAGCTCGCAAATTCAATCGGTTAACAAGTTCTGTACGTGAGGGAGGTAAAATAAAAATTTTTACAATATCATCAGGCATTAATTTTGAAAGCTGTAGCGTGCCTTGCCAATCAATATCGAAAAGTAGATCTTGACCTTTTGATAGGGCGTCTAAGACCGGCTTTTTAGGCGTGCCGTAGCGGTTGTCAAAGACCCTAGCATGCTCGATGAAGAGCCCATCTTTCTCCCATACATCAAACTCTTCAGGTGATAAAAAATAGTAGTCAACGTTCGCTACTTCATGGGGGCGTTTGGGGCGTGTGGTGGCAGAAATTGAAATTGAAATATTCGTATCATTCTCAAGAACCTTTTTGGCGATTGTTGTTTTGCCAGCTCCAGAAGGGGATGATAATACTAACAAAATCCCACGTCTCGCAATTGTACTATTCATGCCAAGTTCCTCTAATTCTACTTTCTCAACCGTTTACTGACACTGGGCGGAAGTGCCCCAAAAAACCAAGATAATACTTGAATTTTTGGACCGACTACTTACCATCAGTCTTCGTACGTCTTTGAGAGCTATTATAAGTGGTTAGCATAGGAAAATAAAGGGGTTTAACTAGGCAATGAATGTATCTTTAAAATACTCATCGCTAAAGATTTGCAGCGCTTCAGCAAGAAAGGTGCGCAGTCTTGAGTCATATTGATCGAAGTACTCTTGGCACTCGGGATCGTTCATATATAGTTGGAGCAGAGTCACATAATGTTCTTTTGTAGATATCCAAAATCTCCGCAAGACAGTGTGGTAGCGCTCCACAAGCGTTTGGATAATAATTGAGTCTGGTTCAAGATTAAGCTTAATAGCCTCTGTAAAGGCTTTATGCAGATCATCCAACTCATTATGCGCTCGCCGCCAGTTCTGTAAGATAATTTCTTCTATTTGCTTGGTTGATTCAATTTTATGATTTTCCTCTAAGTAACGTTCATATTCTTTTTGTTTTTCTGCATTTGAAGAGGTGTAAAGCTTTTTAGTCATACGATATACCTTTATCAATTGAATGATTTTCTCCCACGGGATAAACTTGTGGTCATGATAACTCGTTGCAATCGCTTCTAAGGCGTCACTAGCTTCTAAAAAAGTATTCGCTTTTTCTCGGAGAAAATGTGATTGTGCTGCAAAATGTTGTAGTATATTAACGTTTTGCTCTAAGAGTAATTTGATTTGAGCAAGCTCAAAACCAAAGGATTTTAGGGCAATAATTTGTTGTAACTTTAGAAGATCAGCTTCCGAATATACTCTATACCCATTAGATAATCTCACAGAGGGCTTCAGCAAACAAATTTGATCATAATGATGTAGCGTGCGCACAGATACTTTAGTAAGTTTACTGAGTTCATTTACATAATATTCGCTCATTGAATTACCTCCCTCGTTATGAAAGCTACGGTATAACGTAAGATTAGAGTCAAGAAAATTTTTTGGATTTTTAGTAAATTTTTCATATCAAGTGTTTGTGAAATAAGAAAATTATACTTTCCTATTTTTGGAAAAAACAATAAAATAATTATTGCATCAGAAGTTCGATATGAAAAAGTCTATCTACGTCATATGTGAGAGATGGATTTAAGATTTTAGTCTTGGATACCCAATATAAGGTTTTTCACATTTAACTGTTAGAGTGCTCTAATACATGGCGTATGAGCGGTATAGTGATTGGCTTTTGGCGCTCTAGGCTATATTTCCCTAAAGCTGACACTAAAGACGAGACACTCTTAAATGATCGCTCAACTCTTGGAAGCATGTATTCAATGCATTCGGGACTAACCTTGATTTGTTGATCCGTAAAAAGCTTGACGCATACGGCTGCGAGCACTGTCTCATCAGGATGAGCAATCTCTAAAGCTGGGACAGCTAGAAGCCTAGAGCGCAAATCTGGCAGTGAGACAGACCATCGCGCCGGGGGTTCATGGTCAATAAGTAGTATGCATCCCTTGTTTTCTCTAACATAGTTATAGAGATGTAGATAAGCACGTACATCCACAGGCTGTCCTTCGACAATGATGGCCCTTCCAGGATGCACGGAGGTGGGGGCGGGTATCGCTTGGCTTGATATCCAATGGGCTTGGCTTTTCTGTTGCCATATGGTTGCAAGATGACTTTTGCCACATCCTGTGGGGCCATAGATCGCCAACGTACGTGTGGGCCAGTCTGGCCAGCGTATAACCCATGTATACGCATCGGCATTACACGATCCAACAATAAAATCAGACGCATCAAAAGTTGTAGGAAGCTCTAAATTCAGTAACAGTTGTTGGGTTTTCATTAGAATATCCTACACTTTGTACCACGCGCTTTCAAGATACCATCGCAAGATCGCACGCACAAGCACTCCCCCAATAGCTGCACAAGGAATTGCCAGAAAGATCCCTGTAATCCCAAGAAGACTGCCACCAGCAAATAGAGAGAAAATTACCCATACTGGATGCAATCCAACCCGACCACCCACAAGTCTCGGTGTTAAAATCTGTGACTCGATGACTTGCCCTAACCCAAACACAACCGCCACCATACCCAGAGCGGCTAGCAGCGTATATTGACCAGTAGCCACAAGCAGAGCCAGAGCAAATCCCACAATTGCGCCTACGTAAGGAATAAACGTGAGTACACCTGTAATTATGCCAATGGTAGGCGCAAAATTCAGGTTAATGGCTGTAAGACCTAGAGTATAATAAACTGCAAGAATAATACAGACTGATGCTTGCCCGCGAATAAACCCTGCCAGGGTTTCATCAATTTCTTGAAACAGGCTGTTGATCACCGGTGCAAGGGTGCGTGGCCATAATTTATCAACATTACGGAGAAGCCTTTGCCAGTCACGCAACATGTAGAAAGCCACAATTGGGGTGACTAGTAATAACGACAGGAGATTCGCTAACGCCCAACCACTACTGAGAAGATTTGTAAAAAGGTGACTTAGCCATTTGAAAAGCTCACTATGAGTATTCGTTGAAAGGTCATAGGTTTGATTAGTAAAGAACGGTGTGAGCTCTTGGCGGGCTGTTTGCAGATAACTGGGGATTAATGTTGCCAGCCGCAGGGATTCGCTTTTGATTAAAGGAAAGATCACAGCGGTTAAAATGATCACCGTGATAAAAAAAGCCAGAATAAATAAAATGGAGGCAAACCACCGAGGACAGCCATAACGCTCTAACACGCAGACTCCGGGATTGGCAATATATGCGAGAATCGCTCCAATCAGGAATGGCAATAGGACATTTTGAGACAAGTAAAGCCCAAAGCCTAAAATGCTAAATAGGATGATAAGCACAACTAGCGCGTTGCGGAATCTTTGTTTTGCCATGTCTTCCACCAATGAAAAATGTAAGCGATAAGTGATAATACGCCGAAAATAGCTGTAAGTAACGCTAAACCTACGATAGCTGTAATCGTTGCTTTGGTGGGCCAGACCATATGCGCTAATGTAAGAATTACCAGAGCAATTTGTAGGACGGTATTGACTTTACCCCACATAAGCGGACGGATTGCACGCTGCTGATTAGCTCGATATAGCAGCCAGGCGCCGGCTAGAATAATCAGATCACGTATAAATAGTAGCATAAACAACCATACTGGAATTTTACCAGTGATCGTAAGGGCTGCAAAAGTGGTAGACAGCAGCAGTTTATCAGCAATAGGATCAAAATAACGACCGAATTGACTCGTGCTATGGTAATGTCGTGCTAAAAAACCATCGAGCATATCAGTGATGCTTGCCCCGATAAATATCGCAAAAGCCCAGCCCCAATATTCTTCTAACACAAGATACATTATGAGGGGAGCCGCCAGAACACGTAGAAACGTTACAAGATTCGCAATAATCATTCTTAAAAATCCTCAGTTGCAGAGCATTGTATCACAAGTCCCTGTGAATCTTGAAGCAGCTTTAGGTTTTGCGCTTGCAGGGCTTGTGCTAGATTGAGTAAATCACCAAAGTAAGTGATTGTTGCCAGTACAGAGTGAGGGCTAATTTGATTGACCTGGATACCTCGAATAATTGACAGATGGCGCATTTTATTTTGCATGGAAATCCATTCCTCAAGATTTTTAATGAGAATAACAATTGAGGAAGTGAACTCCTGTGGACTTTTTAGTAAGTTTTGATGTTTCCAAGCTTGTGCAAGTCGAACCGCACTTTGTGTCGTTGCATCATTTAAGATGCCCTCTAAAGACTGTCCATCGCTGATGAGTTGGTAGGTTTGCAAAGGGTATATTTGACCAAAGCGATCAATGATTTTTTCCTGGATTTTAACTGCAAATCGTTGATCTATAGGAGTAATGATTGCCTCAGAAATTAGGGCAACGTCGGTTTTATGCTGTTTGAGTAATGTCTGTAGCTGTGTTAGATCGGATCCTTGTAAAGAGTCAGCCGTAAGTTTTGTGTTTAATGGGACAATCAGACGTACTAAGGTATTATTTTCTTGTGTCTTTTTCTGCCACGCCATAAACCACAAATTACCGGCTTTCAGGAACTGCCTGTCTTCCCCTAGTGTGTAGATAGGGAGAATCACCACAGGTTTACTATAGGTTTCTGCGTAAGCCAGGTTATTTACAACCAAGAAATTGCGTACCGCGTCTGGATCAAAATAGAATGTAAACTCGCCCTTGTACCCCTGGCTTGTCACTTTTTCATAATCAACAAGTAGTTTATGCACCATTTCGGCAATTTGTTGATCTAAAACAGTTTTTGGGACGACATCTTCAACAATAAGACGGCTTAGAAGCGTTTGAAAAGCTTGATAACGTGCTTGCTGTAAAGCTTGTTGACGCAAGTCTTGTCCTGGAGTAGTTGCGGCTAAGGTAACCTTGATGCCCGTAACCATGAAAGCATCGTTGTTTTCTTGGCTCGGTAACGGTTGCGCTTGTGGCGTCGCTTTAGAGACACTAGGCGTAGGATGTTTTAAAACTTGTAATTGACTATTTTGAGCAAGCTGAGCATCAATTTTTGACTTGTCTTGCTCAAACAATGGGTTGGCAGGACCTTCTTCTGCTTTGTCAGATGATTTAGCGACCGCTAAGCAAGACAGCATAGTTAAGAGGAGTAAAGCCAGCCAATGTTTTAATGCCATGGTCCACTCTAGTTAATTGTTACTTTTATTTTAAGGTAGCACTAAT
The DNA here is from genome assembly GCA_044376435.1 of Alphaproteobacteria bacterium. Taxonomy (GTDB): domain Bacteria; phylum Pseudomonadota; class Alphaproteobacteria; order JBILKX01; family JBILKX01; genus JBILKX01. The sequence goes on from JBILKX010000008.1 coordinate 35,370, forward strand.
CTTTAAAAAATTCACGGCTTTTTTAACGGAAGGGAGGATCATCAAAGCCACGTAATTTACGAGAATGAAGGCGTGTACCTCCCTCATTAGCGAGAGCACGCATGGTTTCAATGCCGATCAGCAAGTGCTGCTCCATACGCTGTTGGTAGAAGTGGTTGGCGCTTGAGCGTGTTTTAATCTCGCCATGCACCGGCTTATCAGAGATACAGAGCAGCGACCCATAAGGCACTCGGAACCTAAAGCCATTGGCGGCGATTGTTGCAGACTCCATATCCATAGCGATGGCACGCGACTGGTTAAAAAGCGGAAAAACATAATCAGACCGCATTTCCCAATTGCGATTATCTGTAGTAAATACCGTCCCTGTACGCAGGCGACTTTTGAGGTCACTCTCAGAAAGGCCTGTTACTTTTATCGCTGCCTGCTGTAAGGCTACCTGCACCTCAGCAATAGGGGGGATGGGGATCCAATGCGGCAGATCATCATCTAGGACATGATCTTCCCGCACATAGGCATGGGCTAAGACATAATCTCCCAGCGTCTGACTACGACGCAAGCCGCCGCAATGGCCGAGCATAAGCCAGCAATGCGGTCGGAGCACGGCTAAGTGGTCTGTAATCGTCTTGGCATTACTTGGGCCAACCCCAATATTAATAAATGTCAGTCCATTCCCATCAGGGCGCACAAGATGATACGCCGGCATTTGCGGCTGATAGATCAGCTGTTCCGTTGAATTCGGGTTGGCTGGCGTGCTGCAGGCAAAGCGGGGATTGTAGGTGATAATATTGCCTGGCTCGATAAATGCTGCATATTCCGTCCCTTCAGTGACTTGCTGATAAGCGTAACTGCGGAACATCTCAATATATTTTTGATAATTGGTTAACAGAATAAATTTCTGGAAGTGTCCTGGCAAGGTGCCAGTATAATGATACAGGCGGTGCAAAGAGTAGTCCACACGTGACGCCTCAAATAAGGCTAAAGGATGCACAGCGTGGGATAGCGTCTTTCTTGTGCCATTGGCGATGGAGTCATCAATTTTACTAAGATCAGGTAGCACAAAGAAATCAGGCAGATGGCTCGTGATTTCCTGGCCCCAAGCTTTATTGGTAAAATCTAGTGCAAAGGGGAGGGGGATCTCAACATTACTTTCGCCAACAATTACTGGACCACCATGATTTTGTAACAGGAGAGAGATTTGTTCTAAATAATAACTATGAAATAAGTCTGGGTGTGTGAGGGTTATGCCATGAAGGCCAGCCGCACCAACGGTCCCAAACGATAATAAAGGGTTAAAATTTAATTGCTGTGGACTAACACGAATACCCAGAAATGGGTAGGTTGAATCTTCAATCGCGTACGGCAGCTCTTGTCCCGCGTTGATGCTGTCAAACAAGCTCCGGATCGTATGGATGCTTTTGTCATATAATTCCTGAATATGCGCCAAAGCCGATTGAGCAGAATGGTGCTCGATCGGGTGGCGTATCTCAGGAAATTCAAGGGTTGTGTCACTACTTCGCATATATAAAAAGTAGCTTAGCTTAAATTGTTTAAAATTAGCTTAATTTTGCCAATAAGTATGGAGGTGAAGGAAGTCGGTAAGTCCAATTCCCCACTCACATGATATGAGAGTCAGATATTAGGACATAAAAAAGAGGTCTTAACAATATATTAAGACCTCTTTTCAAAGATAGAGCCACTATGCGATTAGCGGGACATCTGGGCGACCTCACTGGCGAAGTCAGTTTGTGTTTTCTCGATGCCTTCACCAAGCGCAAAACGTACAAACCCGGTTAATGCGATTGCAGTGCCAGTTTCTTTAGCCTTCTGAGCAACGACATCAGCGACTTTAGTCTTGCCGTCCATAATATAAGTTTGTTCTAACAATACGACTTCTTCATAGTACTTGCGGATACGACCTTCAACCATCTTTTGAATAATATCATCAGGGCGTCCACTTGCCTTAGCCTGATCAGAGAAGATCGCCCGTTCACGGTCAAGTAGTGCCGGATCAACCTGGTCTACGCTTAAGCACACGGGGGCAGCAGCAGCAATATGCATTGCTAATTGCTTACCTAACGCTGCTAATGTCTCGGTATTGGCGCTTGATTCTAGAGCCACAAGCACCCCAATGCGCCCCATATCTGTGCCCATTGCACTATGGACGTAGGACACGACAACACCTTGACTTACAGATAGCCTTTGGCAACGACGCAAGGTCATATTTTCACCAATCGTCGCGATCAGGTTTGTGAGCTCATCACCTACGGTGCGCTCAGTCTTAGGATATGAGGCATTGCCTAATGCTTCAACGTCGCTTTGACCTAAGGCAAGCTTGGCAACTTCAGCCACAAACTCTTGGAAATGCTGATTGCGCGCAACGAAGTCAGTCTCTGCGTTTACTTCCACCGCAGCGCCTGCAGTTCCATTAATGGCCACAGCCACAGCACCTTCAGCGGCAACACGGCCAGCTTTCTTAGAAGCTGCGGCAAGACCTTTCTTACGCAACCAATCAACAGCAGCCTCAAAGTCACCATTAGCCTCTTGGAGAGCTTTCTTGCAATCCATCATTCCTGCGCCGGTTTTTTCACGCAAATCCCGGACGAGTGTAGCACTTACTTCAGCCATATTAGATCTCCTTTACATCGCTATCTTGGTCATCATATGTCTCTGACATCTGGATGCCCTCAGCGGAAGCGCCAAGATCCACCCCAGCAGATTCTAACTGCATCTGGAGACCTTCAAGCACAGCGTTGGCAATAAGATGACAATAGAGCTCAATCGCCCGCATTGCATCATCGTTACCTGGAATAGGGTAATTTATCCCAGCTGGGTCAGAGTTGGTATCAATAACAGCGACGACAGGAATACCAAGGGTATTAGCTTCTTGAATAGCGATAGATTCTTTGTTGGTATCAATGATGAACAGCAAATCAGGAACTCCGCCCATTTCTTTAATGCCGCCTAAGGAGCGTTCAAGGTTATCTCGCATACGGGTTAGGGACAAGACCTCTTTCTTGGTATACCCAACGCTTTGTTCAAGGACATTTTCATATTCACGCAAGCGACGGATAGACTGAGAAACAGTTTTCCAGTTTGTTAACATACCACCTAACCAACGGTGATTTACATAATATTGTCCACACCGCTTTGCAGCCTCAGCAATACGCTCTGAAGCTTGGCGCTTAGTGCCCACAAACAAAACACGGCCCCCTTGCGCGACGACATCACGCACAGCCTTAAGGGCTACATCTAAAAGCGGCACCGTTTTGTCAAGATTAATGATATGAATATTGTTTCTTTCGCCAAAGATGTAGCTTGACATCTTGGGGTTCCACCGGCGTGTATGGTGGCCATAGTGTACACCAGCATCAAGAAGCTGGCGCATTGAAAATGCACGTTGTGTCATAATATACTCCTGGTTATATCCTCCATAAGCCTTTGTTTTTACATAATTTTCACGAGATTTCTCTTTAAATTCTCTAAAAAACCTGCACCAAGGATAGGCCTATGTGTGTATTAAGCTTTACGCCCAAATGCTAACATTTGAGAGAAGCTACGGTCATTTCTAGCAAAGATCCACTTAATTTACAACACTTTTTTGTGACTCAAAGTAGGTAATTTCCTTGAAATACCCTGCATATGACTTAAGTTGACTCTCAATAGTGGATTCTACTATTTTCTTAACATTAGAGCGGCTAAAGCGTCCGGGAGTTGCGGTTTCCGGTATTTTCCCCCATATGGGTTCTCCTAACATGAGGTGAGTGCACTCACTTGCGGCCGCAGCACTAAAAAAATATTGAAAATAGCCATTCAGTTTTTTGAGAAAATCTTGCCAAGCTTGATCTTCATTTATACCATGATAGGTTTCTAAACTTGGTCCTGTGAGGCCAATAATAGTCGCATCCTTAGAAGCTTCTGAGGGAATTAAACCAAATCCATAGGTTTCGCTGCGGCATACGCGTAATTTGGGAAGGCAAACCGCCCCATCAAATCCATAACGATAGGAGGGGGCAACATAACTGTTCGTAGGGGCGTCGTATGGGTAATCTTGACCATTGATATGACGCACATGGTTACGATCAGTGCATACTGGACCGAGATCAAATGGTTTCTGAGGATACTCAATTAATGCACGCGCATGTTCGGTCGCAAAGAACATGTTTAATACCGGCATAATGGCGGGAATTTGTGCTGCAACAAGCTTTTCATAAACAGACTCAAGCACAATAGTTGGTTCTTGATAGATATCTCCAGAGTTCAGATCAAACAAAAATGCCCATTTACCCTCAGTAGTGCGATGATACCCTAGGAATGGATCGAGCACACTGTTCACTATCGTATTGAAATCCCGCTTAACGGCTGGTACTGCAAAGTCTTTTGCGATAAATGCTTGGAAACTTAAGGGATTAGCGGTGTAGGCAATCCTATTCCCAATACGCATGGGCGCGAACGGGGCATCATCAGCAGTAAAATAATAACGCTTACCTGCAAACCCGTAGTAGCCGCGACTTACTAAACGAGGATTGTCCTCCACTAAAGCTTGGCGTAGACGCGACGTTTCGGCTTTTCTTAATAAATCTACAACATGGGGGATATGACCAGTATTATGGATATGTTCTTTAACCCATGGGGCATTTTGCACCAAAGATGCATAATAAGAATACTGTTCGCTCCCTATACACATGGCATTTTTCTGTATTATATTAAACAAATGTATCGCATGCATATTTTTTTGTTCGATAGTCGTCGTTTTGTTCTGCATGTCCCCCATTATGTCAGCTATTTTGCCGACTGCTGCCATTTCATGCATCAAGTCAGCTACAGCAGCTGGGCTTGGGATTGCGCTCAAATAAGCTGTTTGTGGTATTGGAACAATGACGGGCACATGGGGTTCATAGTAGCTTTTACGATAGGCTGTATGTATAGCCTTAATAGTGACTAAAGTACATCCACCCCAAAACAGTATATTCCACGCTAACAATGCTCGTGCACCTAATTTAGGACGGTATTTAGGCGAAATTGCCGAACCTTTGTGGTGCATATGGGGGGCGTTGCGCTGCTCAGAAACCTCTTGAGAGGATATGGTGTCTGAAATGACACCTAAAGGGTAAGTGACAGCGAGTAGAGTACTAAAGAAAAATATTCCCAGAGAAGACATAGTGTTAATGCCCTCGCCAGTACCGCCATACACTTGCTGGAGGGAGATTTAAAAGTATTTGCCCAACACGCTCCTGACATAGCGAAAGTTTTTCAGCAGGTAGAGGGGAAAAGACTCCATAAGTAAACTGAATAAAGTAACCGTTGCTTTGTAAGAGGTTAACGCAGGATTCTACAATCTTTGTGATTTTGTACCCAGGAATATTAATAAGTGGCAGCCCAGAAACAACAGCGGCTATACGCGCGTGCAAGTGCGCAGGAATAAGCGCGGCAACGTCGGCAGCATCACCCTGGATAACATGGATATGGGGGAACTTATTACGTAAAAACTCGCAGAGTCGCGGATCCATTTCAATGAGCCACAAATTTTCTGGAGTGACACCAAATTCGAGCAGAGTATGTGTAAAACTACCAGTGCCCGGCCCAAGTTCTACGACGATACCATCTGGAAGCGCGTGAGGGGGAAGGGATTGGCAAATCAGTTCGGCTAATCCTTTAGAACTTGGGGCAACCGCCCCCATGCGCAACGGATGCCTGAGCCAGCGACGCAGAAAAATAACTTGTTCATGTTTTGTCACCCGGTGCTTTTGTTGGCGCCAAAAACGTGATAAGTTAACCATAGATGCGAATTTAGGTTTCATAAGTTATTTGTGCACGTTTGCATATTGCTTTGTCAAGAGAAAGATACAATATACCCAATCCAAATGAAAAAGGGGAGAATTTGGATTGGGTATAGCAGTTTAATTTTAAAACAGAAAGAGGAAAGCCTATGGGGTATCGTGTAGCTGTGGTCGGCGCGACAGGGAATGTAGGGCGCCAGATGCTTGCAATTTTAGCTGAGCGGAATTTCCCTGTAGATCAAGCTTTTGCCGTAGCTTCAGCACGTTCGGCGCATCAACAAGTTTCTTTTGGCGATGATACCTTGAACGTACAGGTGTTGGAGAGTTTTGACTTCTCCCAAGTGGACATCGCCTTATTTTCACCAGGTGCGGAAGTGTCCGCAATTTATGCGCCGAAAGCTGCTGAGAGGGGATGCTTTGTGATAGATAATACCTCGCATTTTCGCATGTATCCAGATGTGCCCTTAGTCGTGCCTGAAATTAATAGTCATCGTATTGCTGATGCGACACAGTCACGTATCATCGCGAACCCAAACTGTTCTACAGTACAAATGGTGATGGCACTTGCGCCGATTCATCGGCATATTCCGGTACGGCGTGTTGTCGTTGCAACTTATCAGTCAGTGTCAGGAGCAGGGCAGGAAGCAATGCGGGAGCTAGAATCTCAGACTAAAGGCATGCTCGGCCATCATCAAGCTATTACCCCAACATGTTTTCCAGAGCCGATTGCGTTTAACGTGATCCCACAAATTGACAAAGTTCAAGAAGATGGATTTACTAAAGAAGAATGGAAAATGATGGCTGAAACGCCAAAAATCCTTGAGTCCGATATTGCTGTTGTTGCGACTTGTGTGCGCGTGCCTGTATTTATTGGGCATGCGTTGGCCTTGACAATGGAGTTAGCGTCGCCGCTTAGTGTTCATGAAGCCGCAGGCTTGCTGAAAAAAATGCCCGGCGTTACACTTATTGACAAAACAGCGCATGCGGCAACACCTGCCAATGTTGCACACGAAGATTCAGTGTATGTCGCCAGGTTGCGTCAAGATCCCACCGTGCCATCGGGATTAGCCTGCTGGGTCGTTGCCGATAATTTGCGTAAAGGGGCCGCTTTAAATGCTGTGCAAATCGCTGAAAAGCTTGTAGAAATAATATTTAACAATAAAAACTAAACTTCAGGATATTTTAGACATGAAGGCAGTAAAACTTATTTTAGTATCAATGATGCTTATAGCACACAGCGTTGGGTACACTCAAACGAATGCTGATGCCTTATCAGATGGCCTTTGGGGCTGGAGCCGCTGTGGATTACGGGCTATTCGCGCTGGCAGCCTCATAATTGAAGGGGTAAATGCTGGCAGCACAACCAAAACTTTTTCTTTTAAGAACCGCTACGCAAATGCATTATATATTTTTGTGGGTTTAAGAGATTTAGACAAGCAACTTGACAGTCATCCGAGACCGAACCTGATCACAGAGCACTATAATTTGCGCTATGAAATCAAAGCTTTAGGTATTTTGGGAATTACAGTATTTGGATATTATAATATTGGTCATTATCCATATTTAACATATGCCTTAGGAGCGCAAGCGCTTTTGTGGGTTCAAGATTTGTGGGTAAGTTACAGAAGTAAATAGTTGCCACTGAAGAGTCTGTCAATAATTTTACATAATACGAATTATTTTATTTTTAGAGACTGGTAGACCGGATGGCGGTGCCACAGAAAACGTAAAAAACGTAAATTGACTCGACATCCAAGGGGTTTTCGCCTCCTGGCTAAAAGCCTCACTGTACAGCCGAGAAACGGCGCTCAGAAATATCTTACGATCCCCACAAAATAGGCTTGACATTTATTCGTACTCCGGATATTACTGTATGAAAATATATTTTCCAAGAAGACACATCTTTGTAGCAGGTGGAGAAGCTTCATAATATATAGACCAACAGGATGAGAGAAATGTTTAACCAACCACTTTTACGGGCCCTCTGTCTAGCCCTAGTTTTTGCCGCCCCCTTTGCCTCCCGAGCTCAGGAGGTGCGTAGTTTAACTGAATTTCCCAGCGAAATGCTGGTGAAG
>JBILKX010000075.1:0-5417 GCA_044376435.1 Alphaproteobacteria bacterium
AATGGCTGTCTTGGTCAAAACTAAAACAAAACCTGACCAAACCATCAAATCCCTCATGCGCAGAAACGTCATGTCCTTCAAACATCTCCTCGCTTCTGTCAAGAAAATATTTCATGCGTAGGCCCTGCTAAAGGATTCTAACGCACTTGCAGAAGCTATGCTGATGAAGAAAGTGCCAAGAATTAAGGCGAATCTGTAGGATGTGTTCATGTCAATAAGTCTTTGTAATATAAAAAAGGTTGCTGCGGATACCTGAAGCTCACTCTAAACCTATAAGGATGGGACGTAAAAAAGTCAAGAGCTAACTGATGATAAAAATTGAGGTTACGTACTTTGAGGAACCGACGTCCCGCCACCTCATTGGGGATCACTTGCTGAAGTCGCGCTTTATCTAACGCAAACACCGCGCCAGTCAGCTGCACCAAAGCACTTCCCAGGAGATCCCTCACCGCCGGCAGTTAACCTGTGCGCCATCCGCTCAAAGTCACGCGCTAAGTGCGCCCAGCAAACCTGACGCCGCTCTCGGTTAAACACATTATAGGCCGCATACCGATCACTCGTCACCAAGCCCTCATACTCAGGCAGAAAGCTTTTCACCATAGCCTGACGCCGAGACGGCGCAATCTTCCAACACTGTCGCCTCCCGGCTACAACCCACATCCAACCGTGCTGTCCGTGTTTATCGAGATGCCCTATAATCGTAAGTTACAGAACTCAATTTCATGCATATTTTATTCCCCCCCGTGAACGGTTGCTAATAGTAGTGTGCGGACTGAAACCGGTCATCGTAAGATAATAATTTGGGTTGGTTATCTGTGTTATTGGAGCCGTGCCGCCCCATTTCCAAGACTATTGAAGGAGGAGAGTACCCGTGATATGAAAAATCCGAATTGAGCGATTTAAGATGTTCATGGGGTGCGGGTCGCGAGATACTATCAGTCACCGGGTCTACATGAGTTACTTTATCTAAAAGCATTAACCAGGTGTAAGCACTTACAAAGCCTACAACAGCCGATATAATAAAACGTGCTCCCCAGCCAAGAACTGTACGAGGCTTAGAAATTTCCTGATGGGGTGTATCTTTGGGTGCCTTGGGGGCGATTGTGCGCTGCAGTTTCTTGCCGAGAGTTTCCCAGGTAACTAAAAAGCCTAAGTTTATCATGAAGATCGCAGAGATATTTTCAGCGCTATGATTATAAATAATCTTACTGGCGAGCTTTGTAATAGGGGAAAAATGCACAGGAGTGATCTCTAAAGGATCACTAAAGGATTCTGACGCACTTGCAGAACCTATGCTGATGAAGAAAGTGCCAAGAATTAAGGTGAATCTGTAGAATGTGTTCATGTCAAAAAACCTTTGTAATATAAAAAAACGGTTGCTGCAGATACCTGAAGCTCGCTCTAAATCTATAAGGATGGGGCGCACAAAAGTCAAGAGCTACCTTATACATACATACACAGTGCCAAAATATAGGAGGAGCGGTGAGGTAAGGCAAATAGAGACACCGGTGCCGGTGTTCCAGAAGAGATCCTGGATAAAAAAATACAAGCTTTACCACGGGATAAAGCTTGTATTGAGAAAAGTTAACGAGATTTAACCGCCTGGGGTGGTAATTCTCTAAGAATCAAGTAAGGCGTTAGGTTTAGGTAGAGACTTTTTTATTTTATCCCAAATGAACACACTTATGAAGAAGACTAACACTGAGCCCACCGTTGATAGTGTAAAGCGGGCAGTCCAGCCAAGGGCTTTACGAGCCTTGGAAACTTCTGTATCTGGACTATCTTTGGGTGCCTTGGGGGCGATTGTGCGCTGCAGTTTCTTGCCGAGAGTTTCCCAGGTGACTAAAAAACTCAAGGCACTGATGCCTAATACGGAGAAAATTTCGGCCTTCTCATTATTAAAAAAATTAACGGCTGCGTTTGTAATAGGGGAAAAATGCACAGGAGTGATCTCTGAAGGAGCACTAAATAATTCTGCCGCACTTGCAGAAGCTATGCTGATGAAAAAAGTGCCAAGAATTAAGGCGAATCTGTAGAATGTGTTCATGTCAAAAAACCTTTGTAATATAAAAAAACGGTTGCTGCAGATACCTGAAGCTCGCTCTAAATCTATAAGGATGGGGCGCACAAAAGTCAAGAGCTAACTGATGATAAAAAACTGGCTGCTATGCGGGCTGAGCCTCTTCCGTGGATTTACGCTGATCAGTGCCAAAGTAAAGCAGTAACGGTGAGGCAAGGCAGATAGAGGAGAACGTGCCGACAGTGATACCGCAGAGAATTGGGAAGCTGTACGCAGCAATCACCGGTCCCCCAAATAAATACAACGCCAACAAGGAAAGAAGGGTAGTGCCAGCCGTCAGAATTGTCCGTGATAAGGTTTCATTGATACTAAGATTAATCAGCTCAGGTAACGCCATTTTCTTGTATTTACGTAAGTTCTCACGAATACGGTCATAAACCACGACAGTATCGTTAATTGAGTAGCCAGCCGTGGTGAGGATCGCAACAATAGCGCTAGTGCCAAACTCCATGCCTGTAAAGACATACATCGCCATAATCGCGAAGCAGTCATGCAAGAGGGCGAAGATAGCGCAGATGCCGAATTTCCAGTCAAAGCGTACCCAAATATAAATCATCATCGCAATCAGAGCCCAAATAACCGCCCAAATACCCTTTTCAATAAGCTCACTGCCGGCTTTCGGGCCAACACTTTGAACGCTGCGATATTCAACATGATGCCCCAGGGCATCTTTAATCTTGTTCAGCGCCACTTGTTGGGCCTGATCCCCCCCAGGTTGTTGCTGCAGACGGATCATAATATCGCTTTGACTGCCAATGGTTTGAATTGACGACTCACCCAGATTCAAGGCATTCACTTTCGTACGAATATCATTAATATCGGCGGCTACGGGGGTGCGGATTTCGATCATCAGGCCGCCAGCAAAGTCGATACCATAATGGAGACCTTTACTGAATACGCCAGCTATGGCAAACACAACTACCGCAATACTAACCGCGAATGTCCACCAGCGTTTTCCGATAAAATCAATTTTTACATCATGTGGAATAAATTGAATGCCCATAATTAAATCCTCTGCTTAAATCCTTAGATAGATAATTCTTTTGGTTTGCGCCACCTTAGCCAGCTGACAACCATAACTCGAGTCAGGCTCACGGCCGTGAACATAGAGATAATAATACCGAGGGCGAGTGAAACCGCAAATCCACGAATAGGGCCTGTGCCAAATTGATACATCAGGAGTGCCCCGATTAGCGTCGTTAGGTTTGAGTCAATAATCGTTGCCATGGCTCGGGTAAAGCCGGAATCAACCGCAATCGCAATCTTTTGCCCATTACGCAGTTCCTCGCGGATACGCTCATAAATCAGGATATTCGCATCCACGGCCATGCCCACTGTCAGGGCAATGCCGGCAATGCCAGGCAGGGTTAACGTGGCTTGGAGCAAACACAAGCTGGCGAGCAAGAAAATGATGTTAAAGACCACAGCAATATTGGCGAAAACCCCAAACAAACTATAGGCAACTAGCATAAAAATAGCGACCAAGATAACCGCGATCATTGTCGATCGCCTGCCGGCTTCAATAGAGTCACTGCCTAACTCTGGGCCGACGGTGCGCTCCTCAAGAATCGTCAGTGGGGCAGGCAAGGCGCCGGCGCGCAGTAATAAAGCGAGGTCCTGAGCCTGCTGAACAGTGAAGTTGCCGCTGATTTGGCTGGTGCCCCCTGGGATGGGTTCTCGAATCACCGGCGAACAAATGACTTTATTATCGAGTACTATAGCAAATGGACGACCGACATTTTCACGTGTTACATCTGCAAAACGTTTGGCGCCGATGCTGTCAAGCTTAAAGACAACGGTCGCTCGGTTATATTCATCAAATGCAGGCTGTGCATCGATTAACATGTCGCCTGATACAGCGGCGGTCTTTTTTACCGCAAAGTACACAGGCTGGCCATTATTAGCACTGGTATCGTCACCGGGGAGAATTTCGGCGCCAACGGGCGGAATGCTATGCGCCGTTAAGGACATATCGTACCCAACCGTTGGGTCAATGAGGCGTAGGGTTAATTTAGCGGTGCGTCCCAAAAGGTCTTTGACGCGTTGCGGGTCCTGAATGCCGGGAAGCTGCACAAGAATTGCATCCTCACCGTGGCGTTGGATCGTGGGTTCACGGGTTCCGGTTTCATCAATACGGCGGCGCACAATCTCAATGGATTGATCAACGACACTGCGATTGCGGGCTTGCCATACGGTTTGAGGGTAGGTGATGGTAATCGTTTGATCGGTTGGGGTAACCGTAAGCTCTGCATCGACTTCTTTGACGACACGCTTCAGTGTTTCCAGATGGGAGGTGTCACGAAGGTTAAGCGTGATGGCAGGCCCTTGAGGGGTTTGCAGCGTTGTTAAGCCGGTGTAGCCAACTTGAGCTTTGCGCAAGTTTTGGCGCAGTGCATCAACCATATTAGTCATGCGCTCTTGTGCCACGGCTTTTAAATCAACACCCAAAAGCAGATGGGACCCACCCTGAAGGTCGAGCCCAAGGCTCAAGCGTTGGCGAGGAAACCATGAAGGCATTTGCGACAGGGTGGCCTCCGAAAAGAACGTGGGTAACGAAAGCCAAATGCCTAATAAACATACACCAACAGTGCTCCAAACTTTCCAACGCGCTATGTATAGCATAGATTCTCCCTAGCTTTAATGTTACTTCTTTTGGGTCTTTTTACGAGGTAAAACCTTAATTTCAGTAGGTGTTTTAGATTCATCAGATCCTTTTGTGAGTACTGCGGCAATTGAGGTTTTGAGAAATCTCACCTCAACGTTATCCGCAATCTCTAAACAGACTTCACGCTCGCCATCAAACTTTAAAATCGTTCCGATAATCCCGCTTTCAGTGACAACACGATCACCACGTTTTAACGCTTCAAGCATTGATTTTTGTTCTTTAATCTTTTGTTGCTGCGGGCGAAAGACTAAGAAATAAAATACAACAAAAATGAGGCCAAGGGGTAGAATGCCCATAAAATCAAAGCCAGACTTGGTCGGAGCTGTAGGGACTTGAGTAGTAGAAGTAATCGTTGGTTGTGGTGTAGAATCCATTTTCATTCCTTTAAGTTACTTGAATAACAAAATAATATGCCAAATAAAGTGCCGCATCGCACTAAGCAAAACATACACATAGGGATTGTACGCAGGTTAACTTCGTAAATCAACAATTTTTCTAAGAGAAATTAAAGCCAGTTGTTACGCAGTTCGAAACTAAAGATTCTATAGGGTAAATTTTTGGGACATTTCACGATCCTGCATTTAAGCATTGCCAGTTTTTACAAATAAGCAACGTGAGCTACTTGCAGTTTTAAGGGGAAGACTTCACCATGGATGCAGGAGGTGCATGATG
>JBILKX010000076.1:0-5366 GCA_044376435.1 Alphaproteobacteria bacterium
TTTAAGGTCACTTGGCCTCAAATCGCCACATCTTACACAGACCGGATTAACGATCATTTCCAACGCTTCAATTCAACACTTCCAAGTTGATTGGGTATACAATTAATAAATCAATGCAAGTAATCTTTAGATATGATTGCAAAACAGTCAAGACTTGCTGAAATAAAACATCAGCAGCCGACTCTGGCGAATCCTAAGCGACATTCATCGCCCAAAGACTAATCTACCACCATTTCTGGGCTTTAAATGGTATCTGGCTATTGGGAAAGGGTGATTTATATCTAACCGCTGCAGCGTCTAATCTATGAGCACGGATAGTATCTACCACCTGGTAATGATAGCGTTTAAGCGTTAGAATCGCAAGCTCTGCACTTAATTCTTCAGGATTTACGTAATCCCGCACGAATCCCGGCTTCACATACAACAAGATTTGATTAAACGCCGGCAATAGTTGTAGCATATCAAATTTATGGAAATAAAGCCCCATAGCGATATATCCCCGTACTTCTGCTGTGCATTGATGCCAATAAGTGTTCAGCTCCTTATTGTCTTGGTTTTTATAAGCATTGTCAACAAGCTTAGTGTATGGTGGGTAACACTCGTCAACTTTCTTCATAACTTCTGGGCCGACCAGCTGTTGCTTCTGCGACTCCGTAAGATCTTCCGGCTTGATATATCTCAAAAAGTGCGTCACCCCACCCGATACCTCTCCATCAGGAAGCCTAGGTGTTTGCCCAATCTCTAGGCACGCACTGACATAGCGTTGCGGCTTATTTTCTTGGATTGCATGACCAGCGCGCGCTCCAACAGCGTGCATTAACTCGATCATTGGTCCGAATACATACTCTATAGGCGCCTCAAGAATTTGAGTATCTTGGTTAAATCTATCTGTCCAGGTCAGAAGATCGAGGTCCCAATCTGTCTTGCGGCACTCAAGGATAGGCCTATCCTCTTCCGTTTGATGAGGTTTATCTCCTTTAGTTTGATATGACCTCAGATAGCACAAAACTCCCGCGGCGGCACTCAAAACAATCGCTGTTGGCATTAGCCATCGCCCTATTCCCCCAGCGTGTCGTGAGGAGGTTTTAACCTGTCTCGACACTTCTGACGACCGATTTTGCACTGGCACTGTCGTAATGGATATCTCTTCTGAGCTCTGAGCGACCGCTATACCGCTCTCTAAAACCCCAGTGAGCACTACAAGAGCAATTTGCACCACTACCTTCAACATTGATCCCCCCTTACAATTTAATTATTATCCCGATATCGTTGTTACCTGAAATGCAGGTTGAAGCTCCGCCTTCTGTATTGCCGCTTGTTTTATTTCAGAATTATTTCTTATCTCAGGACGATTTAGTCCGTGCTGTTTAATAATTTCTACTACTTGTTTATGCAACTGATCAAGAACAGCGGATTTTTCTGGAATAGCACTAAAATCGTAAGCCTTACCTTTAAATATATTCAAGTATTTTGTCACAAATTCAGGCCCCACATTGAGGACAATGTCGTTAAAAGCCGGCAATAATTGCATGATATTTCTATCATAAAATATGTCAAAATCACTATAGAGACTTTGCTCCTCTGTTAATAAAATCGGACTGCTCAATAGGCCGGCTTTAAATGCTTTCTCATGGTGATACATATATGCTGCCACGTCCTCTATAATTCGTTCACTAGTCATGGTCTTTTCTAGAGTTGCGCTCAGCACTATCTCCATGCTCGGCAGGGGACTAGGACGCCTCAGCATTT
The DNA here is from genome assembly GCA_044376435.1 of Alphaproteobacteria bacterium. Classification (GTDB taxonomy): domain Bacteria; phylum Pseudomonadota; class Alphaproteobacteria; order JBILKX01; family JBILKX01; genus JBILKX01. The sequence continues at coordinate 1,750 of JBILKX010000076.1, forward strand.
CTGAGAACAGCAGCCCAGTATCTTTGACGTTTAACCAGCGAAAAAGGTATGTTATAGCCCACTTATTATCGATATTTTGCGGCTCAGCACCTTGTATCATGAGTTCAGTAATTGGGCCAAAGACATATTGAAGCGGCCCGTTTATTTTTTCAAGGTCAGTTCTGAATTTTCCTTGCCCCCAAACCAACTGATTAGCATTCCAACTTGAGTGATAACCAGTCTGCAACGCCTTTTCTCCACCGTTTGGAAGCGGCTCACCATCGAGGTTTTGAATCATCTCGTCATCGTCCTGAGATCCACTTGGTACGCCAGGCCCATTCTGTGGCACCGTCTTCTTGGAGCGTAAATATAGCCCCCCAATGGCCACAATAGCCGCGCCGCCAACAGGGAGCAAAATTCTTGCGTAAGATCGCCATCCCCCTGCCTTAGGCTGGCGCGGCTGTGATGATTTATCATTTTCTACTTGCCTTTGCGCATTTACTGCTTTAAGGACTGGGGCGGTTGTCGAGAAATGTTGTGGAGCCTCGGCACTGATAGCGGCCACGCTCTTAGGTGTAACACCATACACCAACAAACCAATCAATAAAAAGTTTCTGTACTTACGGCTCATATATAATCCTTACATTATTCATAGACAAAAAATCAGATAATTTTAGCACACATCCTAAACTTCCGCATCATTTTTTGACATTATGTAAATGACCTATAAGCATGCAGATAGTCAAGTCAAATTTTATCTCGCTAAAAACTAGATATTCTAGGTCGATCTAGATCACTCTAACCCGTGGTCCGGCATTTGGCTAGTGGGCCAGTGATCGTCAAGATCAAGAATATAGGCTTCAACAGCGGATGCTTGGATACGGAAAGTAATTCCCCCTGAGCATCGCAGATAGTAGCAGCCCTCCTCATAACTGATCGACAGAATTGCAATCATGCGCACGTTAGACTCTGTGCCCCAACCTTGATGATGCACATTGGTCACATGATGGAACACCAAGGCACTATGAGCGCGCGCATACAGCTTTTGCCCCTGTTCGTCAATATGCGGCTCCTGCTCCCAGCGGAAACGATTCAACAAAATGCGCACATGCTGGCGCTCAGGGTTAAAATCAATCCCCTGCGGCGCAAACAAAGCATCCTGAACGTATACCGACAGGTGCGCTACCCCCTCAGGATCTTTGGCATGTATTGCTAGATGTTCATGATTTTCAAAAAATAATGGCTGCGACATAACTTAGGAAACCTTTTGTAAGATTTTCGGCAATGTGACACCTTGCTGCCCCATATATTTCCCCTTGCGATCGCTGTAGGACACCTCACAAGGCTGATCACCTTTGAAGAATAAGAACTGGCACACCCCTTCGTTGGCATAAATGCGGGCGGGCAATGGTGTGGTATTCGAGAATTCCAGCGTCACATGCCCTTCCCAATCTGGTTCTAATGGCGTGACATTGACAATAATACCGCACCGCGCATAGGTCGATTTCCCCACACAAATCACCAGCACATCTCGAGGGATACGGAAATACTCAACTGTCCGCCCCAAAACAAAGCTATTTGGCGGAATAACACAGACATCCGTCGTCTTATCTACAAAACTATCTTCTGTAAAAGCTTTAGGATCGACAATGGCACCATTAACGTTCGTGAAGATCTTAAATTCCGGCGCTACACGCGCGTCATATCCGTAAGAAGATAATCCATAAGAGAGCACACCAGGCACTGACTGATGATCAACAAATGGCTCAATCATGTTGTGCTCTTTAACCATTGCACGAATCGCCCGGTCAGAAAGTATCGGCATTGCTAGTCCTTTTTAGGTTGGGATGAAGAGATTTGGCGGCGCTGTTGGGCTTTACGACGCAACAAATTTTGCCGCAAAGCCTGCGCTTGCTGCTGTTGGCGTCGCGAAATTTGCGACTTTTCTGATTTTTTGTCTGTTGCAGAACTCATAATGCATAGAATGTATCATAAAAGCTACTTGCGTTACAAATAAAACTATGGCACAACAGAACTGCATCAAGTCATAAAGCCGCCGTGGCTCAGTGGTAGAGCACACCCTTGGTAAGGGTGGGGTCGAGGGTTCGATTCCCTCCGGCGGCACCAGGCAGCGCAAGACTGATTAGGGGGACCTAAGTTTTCATCGCGAGATTGGGAAAATGCGCTTGGTGAATTTTCTCTATGTATCCATGAGCTCTCTCGATTATTTTGTCTTCTTCACTATTCAGCAATCTATGATCTTTACCTATATTATGCAGCTCCTTTAAGGGTAGGTCACCATCGGTTAATTTCTTGTGTGCGACTTGCATCGTTGAGATCGTTTCGTTGAGTTTTTGAATGTCCTGAGAATACATCTCCATCTTTTGTTGTTGATCTTGAAGCAGATGTCCCCCTGTTCCTTCCTTCGACTTGCCTTGAAGTTGCGTTAATTCTTTCTCCATCGAGGTCTTCTCACGCTCCTGAAATTCTATTTTTTTTTCAAGATCTTGTTTCATACGCTTTTGGAGCTGGGCTTTTTTACCACCCTCGTCGCTTGCATATGCTGCGACCTCTATACTTTCGTCATGATTAGGCTTCGTTACCTTATTCTCATCCTCCTTCGCGACCCTTTCATCCGCCCACTCCTCCTTGAGTTTTCTGGCATCCTCATTTATCGTACCCTGCTTTTGCCTAATATCCGTCTCTGTTTTTGTGAGTTGCTGAACAATTGCTTTGTGCTTCTCCACCTTACTTTCCAAAGATTTCTTGCCGCTGACAGTACCAACAAGTCCTCCGATAGCCCCCCCGGCGAGACCCCCCACAACGACTGCACCTACACCCATCGCTCCCTGCGCATTGGAGGTATTAGGAGGAGCTGAGGGATTCGCATTATTATCGGCATCATTCGCACCATTAGCAGTATTGGGCACAGTCCCATCGCCCTGATTGACATTACTGACACCCCCTGATGCCCCACCAGAGGAGGGCCTGCCAGCAAAGCTGCTTAGGCTTACCAGCGTTAATCCTAGGATTAAAATATGATACTGTTTCATGCTTCCCTCATCCCAAATGTTATATGGTAGTCCGCTGCGCTATTCATGAAAATGTGCATTCCGAACGTTGTCTATAAATTGAATAGCTCTGGCAACAGTCTTTCCTTCTCCAGATTTGTAGCCATCCACATGCTGTTCAGCCAATGCATGCAATTCTTGCAAGGTTTTTGGGTTGTGAGAATTATTCAATTCATCATGCAATTTTTGAAGTACTGTTAAATTGTCTGGACCACCCTTGATCTTAGTATCTAAAGAACTGATAATGCTCTTCCTAAGGCTTAAAAGACCATCGCTCTCGGTATAGCGGTCAAGTGCGTCATGCCAATCCCTTGTGGTTTTTCTTTGTTGCCGGGATTGTTTTGATTTTTCAAGCTGACTTCGTTGTTGTTCATTCTTTTCCTTGCTTGTTTTAAGTGTTGATTCTTGCGTCTTAATCGACGTTGCGAGGTCTGTAGATTTTTTATTGAGCGTATTAGGTTCTGTGAACACATTTTGAATTAATTTTTAGGAAGTGGTAATGTTCGGATTCAACAAAAAAAGGAACATTACCATGAAGGATTATTACATTGATTATGAGAAATGGCA
>JBILKX010000033.1:0-15414 GCA_044376435.1 Alphaproteobacteria bacterium
TGCGAATACTGGTTCAGATCAACGGCAGTTCCAACTGTTTGGTATAGCCCTGCGTCAGGCCATAGAAACCGCCCAGATTGCCTTCAAACGCGATAGCCACGTTGTTGGGATTACCAGCGGTTTAACCGACCTTGATAAGTGGCTGGGTGGGTTACACAAGTCTGACTTAATCATCCTGGCAGGGCGCCCCTCCATGGGAAAGACCGCTCTGGCAACGAATATTGCTTTCAACGCTGCCACATCACCCAAAGATGGCGGGAAAGTTGCCTTCTTCTCCCTCGAAATGTCTGCCGAACAGCTGGCAACACGTCTTTTAGCACAAGAGTCGGGTGTACCCTCTGACCGTATTCGCCGTGGTGAAATTAGCCATGACGATTTTCCTAAATTTGTCGAAGTCTCACGTCGCTTGCATGATATTCCATTGTTCATCGATGATACACCTGCCCTCAGTGTCTCAGCCTTGCGTACACGTGCCCGCCGTTTACAGCGCCAGCACGGGCTAGATATGATTGTCATCGACTATTTACAGCTACTCCAAGGCTCTGATAGGCGTGGCAGCGACAACCGGGTCCAGGAAATTTCTGAAATTACGCGAGGCCTGAAAGCGTTAGCCAAGGAGCTTAACGTGCCGGTCATTGCCCTCTCTCAGCTTTCTCGTGCCGTTGAGCAACGCGATGATAAGCGCCCGCAACTTGCTGACCTGCGCGAATCCGGGTCGATCGAGCAAGATGCCGACGTCGTCATGTTTGTTTTCCGCGAAGAATATTACGAAGCTCGCCGTGAGCCGCCTCAAGGTACTGACAAACACCGAGAATGGCAAGAGCGCATGTCACAAATCTACAATATGGCTGAGGTCATTATTGCGAAGCAACGTCACGGGCCTGTTGGCACAGTAAGACTTTTCTTCGAAGGACGGTTGACAAGGTTTGGCAACCTTGTATAGCCCCCTATTAAAAAGGCGCTCTGAGGCCATCTATGGCGTCACGGCGGTGCTCGAATCCGCATGGATATTTAATCCACTTACGGTTCTGCGCGCCGCCGTTTCTAATATATGGCTCACATATCGCCTTTTTTCCAGGGCCCCCGCAGAATTTTGCATTATCAATATACAAGATTTTGTGCACCCACTGTTCAAAATCTTGTATATTTATTGAGAGATAAATCTTCATCTATGACTTAAATATGACCTCAATAAGAATTTTTCACATTGAACTGTATAGCCCCCCAGGTTCTATACCCAATCCAAATGGAAAAGCGGAGAATGTGAGAGAGGGAATTTGGCTCACCACAAAGCTTGAAAAACCGCCCATATCGTGAGATACGGAAGGCTTTTTCAAGCGCCGGTCGAGGGTCATAATTCCCCGCTCAAAAATCCGCTTTTCCATTTGGATTGGGTATATACCTAGTACAAATTAAGGATCAACGTAAACATTAAGGATCAACTCATATGATTATACCTTCCCATATTTTGAGGCTTTATGATATTCGTGGCCGTGTTCCTTATGAACTAACGCCCGACATTGCACGGACACTGGGCTACAGTTTTGCACAGAGCATTGCCACCCACACAGGCAGATCTTCCCTAAGGATTGTCCTTGGGTATGATGGACGCCTGAGCTCCCCCGCTCTGGCTCAAGCTGCCGCTGAGGGAATGTCCCAAGCTGGCAGCGATGTCATTTGGGTAGGACTTGTGCCAACGCCAATGGTTTATTTTGGGGTTAACCATATACAGGCCGAGGCTGGTATGATGATTACTGGCTCTCACAATCCTGCTGATTTTAATGGGTTCAAACTACTTTCCCATACGGGGCCGTTTTGGAACGAGCAAATCCGCAACTTACCACAATTTAGTACTGAGCCCCCTTTTGCCGATCCCGGAAAAATCACAGAAAATTCTTTACTGGCTCCCTATCTAGAATGCATTACAGAAACATTACCGCAAACCGCACCAAAATTAAAACTTGCCTGGGATCCCGGACATGGGGCGGTGGCTGCCGTCTTGTCAGAGCTCCTTCGTCATATCCCTGCAGAGCATATATGTATCAATAACGCTGTGGATGGGACATTCCCAGCCCATCACCCCGATCCAACTGTTCCAGAAAATCTCGAGCAGCTGCGTGAGGTTGTCTTAAGCCACGACTGTCACCTCGGCATTGCTTTTGATGGCGATGGCGATCGCTTGGGCGTTATTGATCGCGATGGTACCGTGCTGTGGGGTGATCAGCTTTTGGGACTCTTTGCCGCTGATGTGTTAAGCCGTCATCCGGGCGCGACAATTATAGGCGATGTTAAAGTCAGTGAAACCATTTTTGAATTTATTCGCCACTCTGGTGGTGTACCTTATCTTTCCCCAACAGGGCACTCAATCATTAAATCCAAACTGCGCGAGACTGGCGCCCTGCTTGCCGGTGAAATGAGTGGCCATATGTTCTTTGCTGATGAATATGCAGGATATGATGATGCGCTGTACGCCGCGGTAAGGCTTTGCCGCCTCTTGCTCCAAGATCCTGAGGCTTTATCTAAATATCGTGCACAATTACCCAAAACTTACACAACCCCTGAGCTGCGCATTCAATGTGATGATACCCTTAAACTCAAAGTGATTACCGCAATTAGTGCCGCTTTAAAAGCGCAAGGACAGACATTTGATGACCTAGATGGTGTGCGTGTACGCAATCACCACGGCTGGTGGCTGCTGCGTGCTTCCAATACCCAGGATGCTTTGGTTGCGCGCTGTGAGTCAACCACTGCGGCGGGACTGTCGGCACTTATTCAGGAGCTTACATCCATTTTAAACCTCTGCCACATTGATTGCGCAGACCTTCACTCTCAGCTTCTTAAAGCGAGTTAAAGGCTATGGAATGGCGCGATGAGGTTATTATTCTTGGCAGCCGTCCGCATGGAGAAAAAAATCAAATCATTACAACGCTATCAGCAATACATGGTTTATCTCGGGGTATCTGGTCCCCTTCTAAGACCCAACGACATATAGACCCTGGCACCGTCGCTCACGCGCGTTGGTGGTCACGGCTCGCAACGCACCTGGGACGCTGGCAGCTTGAACCAAAACTCGTCCCCTCAATTTTCGTTTGGAATCAAGCAATTCCCTTAGCCTGCTTGCATAGCGCTTGCGCTATGGTCGCCACCTGCGCCCCCCCCCAAGAACCAGCGCCAACAGTTTATGCATTGCTCTTAAACTTCATTGAAGACATTATGCACAACCCTGTCGATAAAATCGCCGTTAAATATGTTCATTTTGAGCGTATTTTATTGGAAATCATGGGTTTTGGCTTAAGTCTTGATTATTGCGTCGCTACTGGAGACACAACCGACCTTACTTATATATCACCTAAAAGTGGCCGCGCGGTTTCAACAGCAGCAGCACAGCCTTATAAACACAAGCTTTTACCGCTGCCACAGTGCTTGAAAACCGAGGCTACTCCTTTGTATTTTTCTGAATTTGTTGTGGCTTTAGAGACTTTAGGGTACTTCTGGCAACACCATGCTTTACCTACAGCTTTGCCATCAGCGCGTTTGTTATTAATCGAGTTTTTAACGCGCAATGCGGCGTAAGCGTTGCAAAAATGACTCAATGACCAAATCATTTTTCGACGCAATTGCCTTGTCAAATTGACCTATCTAAGAATACAGGGTTTAATGGAGTAATTAATTGCGCCTTTATATTAGGAGACTAAATGTCGCAACCACCACGTCGTGCACGCAATACCACAGATGCAAGAAAACCTAAGCCCGATCTATCCCAGGATATGTGGCAGGACGAAGATATCCCTGCTTTTCTACGCACCCCGCTCGGGAGAATTAAACCTACAAAGCCAGTTAAGACTGAAGATACAGCACCCCCCAACTCTTAAACCTCCCAACCTGAAGTATAAAAAAATCAGGTGTAAGCTTGGCTTTTTAGCATACTTCAGTGCAGTGCAGTATACTCTTGACTTAATCGTAATACTGTACTAGTATAGTAGTACAGTATTACATTGAATGAGGTATATATGAAAAATGACGATCATAAAAACTTAGACGACTTATGCACCACCCTATTACTCCTTGAAACGAAGGAAGAGGCATACAATTTTCTACGGGACTTGTGTACTCCAGGAGAAATTAGAGCCCTTGCTGAGAGATGGAAAGTATGCCGGCTATTGGAAAATGACAACCTATCGTATAGAGAAATTCATCATATCACTGGAGCCAGCCTAACAACTATAGGTCGCGTGGCCAGGTTTTTAAAAAATGAGCCCCATCGTGGCTATCTAACCTTATTAAATAAGTTAAAGGAAAGAGCAAAATGAACCCAAAAAAATTAATATGGAGTTAAAAATGAAAAAAGCAATTATTTTATTATTACTTACGATTTCTATAAATTATGCGCTCATGGCAGAAAATATGAAAAAAGTTTATATCAACCAAATTGTACAACACCCTGCCCTGGATATCACAGTTCGAGGTATTATCGATGGCTTAGAGCAAAATGGTTATGTCAATAGTAAGAATGTAGAGATTCGCGTGGAATCAGCGCAAGCAAGTGCAGCACTTGCATCGCAAATCGCCACAAAATTTGTGAATCAAGGCGCAGATATCGTGGTTGGTGTTGGCACAGTACCAGCACAAAGCTTTTTGAAATACACCAAGGAAAATAGAGCTAGGCTTGTTTTCAGTTCCGTTACAGATCCAATACAAGCGGGCATCGTTCAGAATTTGGAAAAGCCCACTCAAAATATATCAGGCGTGTCAAATTTTGTGGACCTTGAGCCTCAATTGCAACTATTTCAAAAAATTCAGCCTCAGCTTAAAACACTCGGCATACTCTACAATCCTGGAGAAGCTAACTCTTTAAGTATCTATAAGCGTCTTCAGAAAATATGCCAGACTATGGGAATTAAGCTCGTCGCCCAGTCCGCAAATAAAACTGGTGATATACCACAAGCCGCTATAAAACTCGCGAGTTCTGTGGATGCAATTTTTATCAGTAATGATAATACCGCTCTGGCCGCGTTACCAAGTATTATTGCGATCACGAACAAAGTAAAAATTCCTGTATATGTCAGTGATACCGATGCTGTGGAGCTTGGTGCTTTAGCAGCGCTTGGTCCCAATCAATATCAAGTGGGGTTGCAAACAGGCAAAATGGTCGCTCGGGGCTTAAATGGCGAAGCCTTGAATACAATACCTGTAGAATTTGCCAATCAAACCGAGCTGTATCTCAATAAAGATGCGGCAGCACTTCTTGGGATTAAGCTTCCTGAAGCAATAATCGCGAAAGCGTCTAAAATTATTGAGAAGGTGAAAAAATGACCCTCAATGAAATTATGATGAGCCTTGAAATAGGGCTCATCTACGGGGTGGTTGCCATTGGCATATATATTACATTTCGTATCATCGACTTTCCAGATTTAACCTGTGACGGTAGTTTTGTATTTGGCGCTGCAGTTTCAAGCATCCTGGTCAAGAGCGGGTATAACCCCTGGATTGCCATTATAGCTGCCCTCATTGCAGGTGCTATTTCTGGCACAGCAACCGGCATTTTGTATACTCGTCTTAAGATTACAGATCTACTTTCTGGCATCTTAATAAGCTTTATGCTTTATTCTATCAACCTACACGTGATGGGAGGACTGCCTAATATTGCGTTGATTAATTCTCAAACAATATTTGATGACGTTTCAGGAATCGTCATTTTATCCTTAATCACTATTTGTATATGCCTTCTCATAGGCTACCTATTTATGACGTATTTTGGGTTAGCCCTGCGTAGTATTGGGCAAAATAAAAGACTTGCTCAAAACAGCGGCGTTAATATTCAAGCGATGACTATTATAGGCCTCGCCCTAAGTAACAGCTTGATTGCGTTAGGTGGGGCTTTATTTAGCCAAAGCCAAGGTTTTGTAGATATAGGGAGTGGTGTTGGTACAGTTATTGTCGGTCTTGCATCGGTCATGATTGGCGAAAGGGTACTACAATATAAAAGCATTTTTATGCAAATCGTAAGCTGTATAATTGGCTCTATCATCTACAGAATATTAATCGGTTTCGCGCTGCATAGTGATGCGTTAGGCCTACAAACATCGGATTTGAATCTTATTACCGGTCTGTTGGTTATAGCTATAATGTGTATACCACGGGGGAAATATGCTAACGCTTAAAGATATTAATGTCACATTAGGTAAATCAAGCAAATTAGAGCGTAAAATTTTAAACAATCTATCTCTGAGCATTAAACCTGGAGAATTTGTTGTTTTGATAGGAGGAAACGGCGCCGGCAAATCAACTCTATTTAATCTGATATCTGGCTTTTTAAAACCAGATTCTGGCCAGATTATTATTGATGGGCAAGACACGACAAATATGCCGCAACTTTGCAGGTCAGCGCTCGTTTCAAAAGTTATGCAGGACCCAAGAATTGGTACAATTGAAAATATGACCATCTTTGAAAATATGGCTTTCGCTCTTAAAAGGGGTCAAAAAAGAGGATTAAGCCCATTTCTCAATAAATCACATAAGGAATTGTTTTACAAGAAGCTACAACTGCTTAATATGGGATTAGAATTGCTTATTGATGAATTCGTAAGAAATTTATCCGGCGGGCAAAGGCAAGCCATAAGCCTTATTATGAGTACACTTGCTGATTCCAAAATATTATTACTTGATGAAATAACCGCAGCATTAGATCCGGGAAGTAGTGAAACTATAATGAAACTAACTGCAAGAATCGTCAAAGAAGAAAAGCGCACCTGCCTTATGATTACCCATAATATGGAGCATGCACTGAATTATGGCGATAGGTTATTATTGTTAAAAGATGGCCGTTTTGTTGCGGAGTATGATACTTACGCGAAATCAAAACTTAACCAGATGGAATTGATTGCTAATTTCTTGTAAGTTCAGTACACCACGCTGAAGTATTCCAACATGTCATATTCCCCAATCCAAACGAAAAAGTCGATTTTTGAGCGGGGAATTATGACTAAAATCTTAAATTGATGACGCAAATCTGGACTCAATAGAGTTTTTCACATTGAACTGCGTAAGCGTTGCAAAAATGACTCAATGACCAAATCATTTTTCGACGCAATTGCCTTGTCAAATTGACCTATCTAAGAATACAATGTTTAATGTAATATAACTGGCGCTTTAACAGACCCATATACACTTTTAGGAGACTCAATGCCCAAGCCCCCACATCGTTTATGCAGCAACACTGGTGCTAAAAAACCTAATACTACTGTATCTCAGGATATGTGGCGGGATGAAGAGATTCCTGCTTTTTTACGCACTCCCCCCCGGAAAACAAAGCTCACAAAGCTTATTGAACCTAAAGATACTGTTACCCAAAATTCTTAAATTCCCTAGGTGTTCTATGGATAAAATTACCAGCGACCACATTTATTTAAAATTTTAAATTTTGTCCACAGACCCTAGAAAGTTCAATGTAAAAAAAAAGCCAAGCTAGTGCTTGGCTTTTTTGAATGCTTTAACAGCGCAGAGACTTATTTAATAAAGTCAGCATTAAGATGTTGATTTTGCTGCTTTAGTATGCTTACGAAGTCAGGTTTTTCTACGTCTGGATGATACTTTTTATCAATAAGGTGAGCTGCAAATCTGTATAGGATTTTCTCAGATGTCCGGAATCCAATATCTTTATCCTGTGCGACAATCTGATCAATAACCGCATGATCTTCGGCATTAAGCTCACTAATACCCATGGTGTACGTACCATTTTTGCTTAACTCATTCAATTGATTTGTAAGTCTTTCTAATAGAACCTGCTTTTTATACTGCTTGGTAAAGCCGGTATACTCTACAATATCCACACGATTAAGGAGCGCTTTATCATCAATCCCTCTATTGCCAGCCACAATACGTAGATTTGGCAACGGGAGCTCACATTGATAATAGTTGTTAAAGTAGGTTTTCTTACTCGTATCTAAAATTTTAAGCAACGCTTCAATATTGGGACTCCCACGGTCAAACTCATCAATAAATAAAATCATAGGACGCCCATCATTTGCTGCTGCCATTTGTGATACAAGCACTCCCGGGTCCTCAGCAGATCCAAACAATTTCTCTAAAGAGTCAGATCCTGAGATTTTGATTACATGCCCATTGAGGACACGCGCAAATTTCTCTACAGACACAGTCTTACCTGTACCAGGCTCACCCCTTAAAAGCTGAACAATAACATTATCTGAATTACCAATTGCCGCAGACACATAAAACATACGATACGCATCGTACACATTCTTGTGGTAACCGCGGAACTCTTGATCAAACTTATCTAATGCCAGCTGACTTCTTGGTGACGTATTATCATATAGACTTAAGGCGCTCTTAATTGATTGCTCCACTTTGTCTTGATTATCCATCGTTCGAGAAGAATTTAACTTTTCTAAATTAAATTCGATATATTTTTGTAGGGCGTTCGGTAATTGAGACTTTTTAATGAAGTATTCTAACTCTAGAGCCTCATATGGGCCATAAGCACGCTTACCTATTATCAAGTTATACCCAAATACAGCTGAATCCCATGGGGAGTTTGTTATCTTTGAAATAAAGCCCTTCTGGTAGGCCTTGACGCCCCCCACCAACAGTAGCACTGTCCCTAGATAGCCGACTGTAAATCCAATCACCGGTGAACGCCCCGCCTGCTTATTAAGAACTTCTAGTGCCTTGCCGGCAAGGTTTTGGATTTTTTCATTGAAACTCGCGTTGGTTAACCCGGATTTTTCGAAGTATTTATCCCAGCCATACTTTAGACTTAAACCGGCAGCCAAAACAGAAGCTGTAAGTACTACACTCGTGAATTTTGAAATGATTTCCTTGCGCCATTTACGCTTTTCAAAAATACTGGCTAATTTTTCTGTTTGCTCTGATTGCGATAAATTTTGGAATTCTTGACTCTGTACAAATTCCTGCTCATAGAATAAATCTCCAGTACGATTCTCCCACGGACGCAAATTTTCCTTTTTACCAGACCGAAAATACCCTGATACCACGCTAAATACTGTTTTCGGGGGGAAAAGAGCATTAGACGCAGCCTCTTGAACGGTTGCCAATTCTATTTGTGCATATGCTGAATTAATAGGAATATGCTGCTGCATAAGAATTGAACCAATTAATAATGCATTAAAAACTTTCATAAATACCTCGTGAATTTACTAATCACCACATAAATTGATTACGCAGTTATAAGAGATATAGATATAATTTCATTGAAGTCAAAAAATTTCACTTAGAAAAGTTCACTTATTCTTTAAGTTAGATTGATTTTATCACAATTTTAAAGATTTTAATACGCAAAAAATTTAAAAATGCATAATGCACATTAATAAAATGCAAAAATTCTCTCTTGAGTCATTAAATGCCTAATTACATCACACGGCATACTTAAACTGTGGAAACGGCTGCCCCTTTATCAGGGGTGGAAGAATCTCGTGCGCCTGATCGTAATTCAGCTTAGTCGCCGGGCTAAAAAACCCGATTTCTTCCAGAAATCGGTGCTTCTGTAGCCCACAATGTAGTTTTTTATAGAAACGTAACGTTTTGTCCATCGCATATAAATGGAACATGAGACCTAAAGTTACAGCACCGACTAGCGATACAAAACGCTCTTAGCGCCAGCAATAATGTCTTCAACCTGAGGCAATGCCAAGCGTTCTAAATTCGCGGCATAGGGCAAAGGCACATCTACGGCAGTGACACGACAAACAGGCGCATCTAAATAATCAAACGCCTCCTCCATCGCCAAAGCAGCAAGTTCAGAACCAATACCAGCAAACGGCCAGCTCTCCTCAACACTTACTAACCGATTGGTTTTCTGCAACGACTTGATGATTGTGGCCTTGTCCAAAGGTCGGATGGTTCTGAGATCAATGACTTCAGCATCAATGCCTTGCTGCGCTAATTCCTCAGCTGCTTGCAGGCATTTGCCGACCATAATTGAGTAACCAACTAAAGTGACATCCCGGCCCTCGCGCACAACAGCAGCCTGGCCAATCGGCAGAATGAACTCTGGATCAGTAGGCACTTCGAAGCTTTGTCCATAAAGAATCTCATTTTCTAGGAATACCACAGGGTTATGATCGCGAATGGCCGCCTTCAAGAGCCCTTTCGCGTCGGCTGCGCTGTAGGGTGCTACAACCTTAAGGCCTGGACAATGCGCATACCAGCTGGCATAGCACTGGGAGTGCTGTGCCGCCACTCGAGCCGCGGCGCCATTAGGCCCACGAAAAACAATTGGACACCCCATCTGACCACCGGACATATAGAGTGTCTTTGCGGCGGAATTGATGATTTGATCAATGGCTTGCATGGCAAAGTTAAAAGTCATGAACTCTATAATGGGGCGCAAGCCTGCCATCGCGGCACCAACCCCTAACCCCGCAAACCCATGTTCCGTGATCGGTGTGTCAATAACGCGCTTCGCTGTGAATTCCTGTAGCAAACCTTGGCTGACTTTATAAGCGCCTTGATATTCAGCCACTTCCTCACCCATTAAGAAGACATTCGCATCACGGCGCATTTCCTCAGCCATCGCATCACGCAACGCGTCGCGCACCGTCATCTTAACTGTCGGCCCGCTATAGGTTGTGGCCGTCGGCATAATAGCTTCTGCTGGCGCCGCTGGTCGTGCGACTGCCCCCCCTACCGCCGCTGGAGATGGCGCTGCTGGTGCGGGGCCACACCCGGGCATAATCGGCGCTACAGATTCGCCATCTTCAGCGAGAATAGCGATGCGTGTATTCACCGCCACCCCCTCCGTGCCCTCTGGCACCAAGACGTGAGCCAAAATTCCATCATCCACCGCTTCTATTTCCATCGTTGCTTTATCGGTCTCAATTTCCGCCAGCACATCGCCAATTTTTACGGCATCGCCTGGTTTTTTGAGCCATTTCGCGAGCGTGCCTTCTGTCATCGTTGGCGACAAGGCAGGCATTAAAATATCAATACTCATACAAGTCCCCTTATCCAGCAATTAATACATCAGTATAGAGTTCACTTGGGTCTGGCTCTGGCGATGTCTGCGCAAACTCCGCCGCCTCCGCAACAATTGCTTTTACCCGCTGCTCAATCGGCTTAAAATCTTCTTCTTGAGCAAGGCGATCCTTCAAAATACGCGCTTTTAAGATTTCGATCGGATCTGAGTTTTGGCGTACATTCTCGACCTCATCTTTGGACCGATATTTCGCCGGATCTGACATCGAATGCCCCCGATAACGGTAAGTTTTCATTTCAAGAACGATTGGCCCTTTCCCAGAGCGTGCATACGCCAAAGCTTCCTCAGCCGCTTGGCGCACGGCTAATACATCCATCCCATCGACCACATGACCAGAAATCCCATAAGGCTCGCCACGACGATAGAGGTTTTGGGAATTGGCACAGCCACGTGCAATCGAAGTACCCATCGCATATTGATTATTTTCAATAATATAGACGGCGGGCAATTTCCACAACGCCGCCATATTAAATGACTCATAGACTTGACCTTGATTTAGGGCACCATCTCCCATATATATCAAAGCAACGCCCTCATCTTTACGGTATTGATGCGCAAAAGCCAAGCCAGTTCCTAAGGACACCTGGGCTCCCACGATTCCATGTCCCCCAAAGAAGTTTTTTTCGCGGCTAAACATGTGCATTGAGCCGCCCTTACCCTTTGAATACCCGCCAGCACGTCCGGTAAGCTCGGCCATCACACCTTTAGGATCCATATCACATGCGAGCATGTGACCATGATCACGATAAGCCGTAATCACAGTATCCTGAGGCTTGGTAACAGCTTGAATCCCGACGACCACTGCTTCTTGACCAATATAGAGATGGCAAAAGCCGCCAATGAGCCCCATCCCATAGAGCTGACCTGATTTTTCTTCAAAACGGCGAATCAAGAGCATTTGCTCGTAATAACGCAGTAACTCAGAGGCAGAGCCTTTAGAGGGTTGAGAAGGATTTTGTGCCTTAGGCTTCGGTTGCTTATGCTTAGACAAGGGCTACCTCCTTAGTCATCTTTTTGAGATTTTACTTCATTAGGCCGACGGACCACAATCTCGTCAACCAATCCAAAAGCTTGCGCCTGTTCTGCGTTCATAAAATTATCACGCTCGACTGCGGTCTCGATCTCTGTCATCGAACGTCCTGTTGCCTCTGCCAATATTTTATTGGTACGCGCTCGTAAAGAAAGAATTTCACGGGCCTGAATCTCAATGTCTGTTGCCTGCCCTTGGGCGCCTCCATGCGGTTGATGGATCATCACACGCGCATTCGGCAAAGAATACCGCTTACCTTTGTCACCTGCAGCCAAGAGCAATGCACCCATTGAGGCAGCCTGCCCCATACACAAAGTGGCAACTGGTGGGCGGATATAACGCATCGTATCATAAATCCCGAGGCCAGCTGTCACCACACCTCCAGGCGAATTAATGTACATATATACTTCTTTATTGGGGTTTTCAGATTCCAGAAAAAGTAATTGCGCACATATCAAGCTTGCAACATTATCATCGATAGGGCCAACCAAGAAAATAATGCGCTCCTTTAGAAGACGCGAATATATATCAAAAGCGCGCTCCCCGCGATTTGTTTGCTCCACAACCATGGGCACTAATGTATTGTGAAACATCTTTAAAACATCGCTCATTTTAGGTTCTCCCCTTTTACGTTCAGCATACCAAGAATTCTAGAAGATAATTATTAAAAATTTAAATATCTTCGTCATCATCGTTTGTTGGCTCAATAACATCCATCGGTTCTTCGCCAATTTCTAAATCAGATGCATCCTCTATTAAATCATCTGGACTGGTTACAACCGCTTCGGTATCAAGTTCAGAATCAAATAAACTCACAACCTCAGCACCAGAGTTTTTATCGTCTGTAATGCGACTCCGTTTTGATTTATACAACATTTCTAGATCAATGGTCGTCCCGCACTTTGGACATATAGGGGGACGCTTCCCAAGATCATAAAAATGCGCGCTACACCCATAACAAGACCGCTTCAAACCGAGCTTTGGATTATACACTGTATTTATCCTCCAACCTAAAAAATACTAATTAAATCTCTAGAGAACTCTCTCTCGTGCTCAATTTATGCCGAAAAGATTTTAAAAAATCTAGCATTTTATTGCATCAGTATCAAGAATTGCGAAAATCGTTTATAGAACCTTCCATTATTTTATCTAAATATGTTAGATTGAAGGTTATGACAAACTTATTTGATGATAAAAAAACCAGAGATACCCTCAGTTACTCCGCTGAAGATATCGAAGTTCTAGAAGGCTTAGAACCAGTTCGGCGTCGACCTGGGATGTACATTGGTGGCACGGATGCCAGAGCACTTCACCATTTGGTCACAGAAGTCCTGGATAATTCGATGGATGAGGCCGTGGCTGGTCATGCGAGTAAAATTTGGCTTCAGCTTGATGACAATGGGTGCGTTACCGTGCGGGACAATGGTCGCGGTATCCCGATTGATCCACACCCCAAATTCCCAGATAAATCTGCTTTAGAAGTGATTTTGACGACGTTACACTCTGGTGGAAAATTCAGCCAAAAAGCTTATGAAACAGCTGGCGGGTTACACGGTGTTGGGATTTCAGTGGTGAATGCGCTTTCTGACTACCTTTATGTTGAAGTTGCCCGCGACAAGCAATTGTGGGCGCAAGAATATAGCCGCGGCCTTCCACAAACGCCCTTAAAATTAGCCGGCAACGCCCCTAATCGACGCGGCACAAGTATTACTTTTCATCCAGACCCGGTGATTTTTGGCGAAAAAGCACACCTCGATGCCGCGACTATCTTCAAGCTAGCGCAATCTAAAGCCTACCTCTATAAGGGCGTTGAGATTCATTGGAGCTGCCCTGAATCTTTGGCGTCATCCAATACACCGTCCCAGGCCGTATTGCACTTCCCCAATGGTCTTCATGATTTCATTAATCAAGAGGTTGGGGCTATGCCACTCCTCGTCCCTATTTTTACGGGCGACGCTAAATTCCCTGACCTTCATGGACGTGCGGAGTGGGCTGTCGCCTGGCTTGCCGAAGATGATGGCCAAGGCACAATATCCTACTGTAACACGATTGTCACCCCTCAAGGTGGCACCCATGAAGCAGGTTTGCGACAAGCCATTCTTAAAGGTTTACGCACTTATGGAGAACGACTCAACAATCGTCGTGCAGCGCAGATTATGGCTGACGACTGTTTTGTAGGCACGATTGCTGTCGTTTCTGTGTTTATACGCGAGCCCCAATTTCAGGGCCAGACTAAGGAAAAACTTGCGACAGCCGAAGTCACGAAATGGGTCGAAAATGCCATTAAAGACCATTTTGATCACTGGCTTGCGGGCAACACACAACAAGCCACTATACTCTTAGAAGCGATTGCAACACGAGCGGACGAGCGCCTGAAACGCAAACAACAAAAAGAAACGGCCCGCCAAAGCGCCACCCGACGCCTACGACTGCCCGGAAAACTAGCCGACTGTAGCAACGCAACAGCTGAAGGCACGGAATTATTTTTGGTTGAGGGGGACTCAGCTGGCGGATCGGCGAAGCAAGCTCGAAACCGCGCCACCCAAGCCGTTTTACCACTGCGGGGGAAGATTTTAAACGTTGCCACAGCGACCTTAGATAAACTGATGGCGAACCAGGAGCTGCAGGATTTAACCCAAGCGCTTGGATGTGGTAGCGGTACGCATTTTGATCTGAGCAGGCTACGCTATGAAAAAGTGATTATCATGACCGATGCAGATGTTGATGGCGCTCACATTGCGGCGCTATTAATGACGTTTTTCTTTCGAGAAATGGCTCCTTTAGTGGCTGCAGGAAGATTGTATCTGGCTCGTCCGCCCCTTTACCGCTTAAGCTCTGGCAGCGTTAGCATCTACGCTCAAAACGATGAGGAGAAAGAAAAACTCTTGAAAAGTAAGTTCAAGACTACCAAAGTAGAAATAAGCCGCTTTAAAGGCTTAGGTGAAATGCCAGCAGCACAGCTTCGAGAAACGACCATGGACCCAAACCGTCGCACGCTCTTGCAAGTCACTTTACCACCTCCAGAAGCGCGTGAGGATTTGCAAGCGCTCACTAAATTTGTCGATGATCTGATGGGGCGCAAGCCAGAGAATCGTTTTATTTTTATTCAACGCAATGCTCAATTTGCTCAGGTGGACCTGTAGTTTGGTGAATAATTTTCAACCCTTCTTAAAATCGCTTAAAGCAAATTTTTCATATACCCGGCTTTAAAAATTGCCTTTTGAGAAAACAAAAATCTTCAAACCACGCTCAAACCTAGTCTCAAAAAAATTTGTAACCGTTCACGGGGGTGAATGAAAAAAAAGAGATGACATAAGTTAAGTGTTTGAATAGACTGTATAGGTAATACATTCAAAGGCTTGACATATATGCA
>JBILKX010000034.1:0-15359 GCA_044376435.1 Alphaproteobacteria bacterium
GAACTTTTCTGTGGAGGTCAGTATCATGCATATCTGTCAAGCCTTTGAATGTATTACCTATACAGTCTATTCAAACACTTAACTTATGTCATCTCTTTTTTTTCATTCACCCCCGTGAACGGTTACGACCGAAGAACCCATCAGTCCTGGCACGATAGCTCCAGCAGCGTCTTCCTCCATTGACGCCCAAACCCACGACGTGTTTTTCGGCAGTTGGGGTATCCGTACAGCGAATATTTTGTGGACCCATCCGACGTCTCGAACAAATAAATCTTTCTACGCCGGTATGATGTGTGTTTATAGTATACACAGGCTTTTTGCCGATCACGTTGAAGAAGCCGTGAAATCAGAATCTCAAACATCTGTGAACAATACTCATACAAGCCTTTTGAGGAAAGGGGCACTCTTCTTAAGCCATGCTTACTTAGCATATCAGAACGTTACAGTGATACATGGTCTATCAAACTGCGATGAACAGGGAAATTTCTCCTATAGTGCATTTTTCCGCAATGCGCCATGTTACTTAGCTTTCGCTTACAGTCTTGTTTTCGCCGCGCTTCAGTATCAAACCGTAAAAGCCCTCGGGAATCCACAAGCATATAGCCCGCCAACTGGGTTAAAAACGTTTTTGAAACCGTTAGCCATAGTGCAGTCAGTGGCCACAGTTTTAGGGGTAACTCAGGATCACTCCTCCTCTTTTTGGGCAAAAAGCCGCAGCACCCTTATAGATTTATACAGTATATTCACCGGGACAAACTTTACAACCCATGTCGCCGAAATCGCAGAACGCCACATTGCTCAGCAACGACGTATGCACAAATCTACTGAGACCAGAGTTTAAACATTGGTCTGCTCCCAGTGATCCCCCTTCTGCCGTTGTGCCGCAATATGCGCCTCTGCAGCGCTTACAGCCTGGTTGATAAGCGATGTGCGCGCAACGGCCACCACAAGATCACCAATTGCTATGCAGGGCACCAAGGGCGTATTGAGGCTAAGATTTGTTAGAAATTTCTCAATAAAAGCAAGTGTCGCCTTGATCGTCTCGCTTGCCTCAACGCCCTGTTTTAAAAATATTGGAATTTTATAGTTTGTGGGACTCTGGAGTGCCTGCAACGTCATGTATTGCAGCGTGGCGCTCGCGATGATATTCCCCATCGACCAGCATAAGTGGGAGGCCCCCCTTACATCTGCTCGTTGTTTTCTGACCTCAAAAATAAATGCTGCCCCTGTATAACACAACCGAGCTCCCTGGAATACCCATAGGGCGGCATTTTCTAGAAAAGCTTTAACCCTATTGTCATGAGCGCCTTGAGTCGCTTTCTGGGACATGGTACGATCAACCACTCTCACAAACAATTGACCGGCTATAGATCCATCAGCATCGAAGGCTTGGTTTTTGAGTAATTGTACAGTTTTCTGAGAAAGGTCATCTTTTGCGAATGATTGCCTGAACAATTCTATCCAGGTAGGTTTTTGATTGTTCAGGCGTGCCCACTCCGCCTTCGATCGCATATTTTGGACTAGTCCCCAGGCAAGGAGTGCCGCAGACATCATCGTATTTGTAACTTTTGCCGACCCAAGCCACAGCCGGGTCACAGGAGCCGTTTTAGACGATTCCGTCACACCTATCTGTGCTCCATCTACAGGCAGCACCTCAGGCATATCGGCTACTGCCTTCAAACCAAGCATCAAAAATAGAGCCGTTTTTAACATCTTCATTTGCATAAATTCACCTATAGAACCAATTGCCCTCATTTAAATCTCAGTTTTTTTCTGCTGTTGTGCCTCAATATGCCTGTCGGCGGCCTCAACCACTTGATACAGAAGATACGCCTGTGTCAAAGAACTACCAAAATTGTATAGCTTCATAGGCATCTGCTGATAACTCTTAAATTTTATTGCCTCTATACATGCGCTAATCAACCCAATCGTCGTCCCAATTATACGGCTCATCGTCACACCCACCTTTAAACGCGGCGGGATTTTATGTGCCTGAGGGTTCTTAAGCGCCCTCAACGTCATATATTGGAGCACAGCAGTCGCGATCTTGTTACCAAGACTCCATGTTAGGGATGTAATCGTAATGCTTGCGTTCGGGATACGACTGTGTGCATCCCTATACTCAATAGCCCAATATGCCCGCAGCTCAAGACATAGGCTTACACAACTCGAGTACGCCCTATAGGCCTGCAGGCCCCACATCACCGCACCTTCCAACCAGATTTTAAGATCATTGTTTTTAGGTGCTTCAGTCGCTTCCTGAGATACGATCCTGTCAATGCCACTTGCAAAACACTGTATGGCCATCGATTCGTCCTTTGCGATTTCTTCCATTATCTTTTTTAAGTACCATTGGTTTATGCTCTTGAGGTCAATCTGATTAGACGACTGAGCTTTTTTTAAATACTCATGACGATCTTGGAGAATTGTCCCAACACCATAGATACGCTCCACAAATGTTGCCACCCCCAACAGCAGCTGGGTCTTGGGCGCGATCGTTCCCAGAACAGCAAAGGCCGACCGTCTGGCCTCAGGTGCTGCCCCCTCAGGCATGACACCAAAAGCCTTGCAACTTAGTGTCAAAAATAAAGTAACATTGCGTAAATTCATGGACATAGTTTACTTTCTCAAAGAAGTGAATACACCTTTTTATGGCGCCGTTGACGCAGTTTAACAGGGGATTCAAAAGTTTTTAACCTTCCAATACCCTATGGCAAAAAATCCATAAAAGTCAATAGACAAAAAGACATTGCCCTCTGATATCAAGATCTTACAGCCCGATGTGCTCTTCAGCAAATGCTACAGCCTGATTAATGTAGTGTATATCCAAAGACAATGCCACTAGGCCGAGGAATGCGGGAAAGATACTGTCACGCAGCGCACGTTTTGGTAAGGCCTGTGTAAAACAGATGTGTAAAATTTTGATAGCGCGACCAGCCAAAGCAGTCATTTGCAGTTTTGCTAAGAGAGTGTGCGCAGTTCTTAACCCGGGCGACAAATTCTGCGTTTCGGGATTTTCAATGGCCTCCAGAGTTTTATATAGGAGCGCACCCGCCGTGCCCAGATAAATATGGTAGACACCCCAGCATACTGCATCCAACGCGTTGTCCGGAATCATTATAAGAGCGCCCATAGTGTTCAAGAAAAATCCTGCGATTACACTCAGTTTATGCATTTCGGTGACGTGTAGGAATTTCTCGTCGATACGACCAAAAAACCATTCTTTGTGCAGGGCCCGTCCCAGTCCCATCCACATAACCACACCGTCCTCTAAGAACCATTTGCCTATGGTCGCACCTGATATCTGTTGCTTATCATAAAAGACATCATGAACCGCAACATTAATAAAGCTTAATACCGGCAGGGCCCAGGTCGTTGCTCGTACCATCGGCCCAATTTTGGCTAGCACTGGTTCTGGTGTGACGACTTCTGCTGCTGTCCACTCTGTCATGCACTCTGCGTCAGGCAGGTTTGCATTTGCAAGCGCATTTAAAGTCATCATTAAGAATAAAGCAACAATGTATGATTTCATGAGCGCTCCTGAGATTTATATAAAAACATTGATACGACAATATTATATATAAATTCCTATACGTCAAGTCAACGTCTGCAAGTTTGCAAAATCAGCTCACAAAACCCCCGGCGGCGCAACACGCGATGCGAAAAGCGTCACCACCCCTCCATTCGCTTAAATATTCACAACCCAAAGCTTGCAGAACAAACCCATTCAATGGTACACAAAGATATTATGAGCTTACCATTGATTTCTAAGGTCCCATCTACGCTCCAGCGTCTCTTCCACGAATATATTAAGCAATACTCGTGGCGGCTCGTCTATGCTTTTCTCCTTCTTGCGATCTCGTCGGTATGTACAGCAGGGTTGGCGAAACTCTTACAGCCTGTCATCGATGATGTTTTTACTGCCCAACGTCTTGACCGCTTGTTTATTGTGGCGGGCCTGGTCTTTTTTACATTTGTGATTCGTGGCTTCAGTCAATATGGGGCGTCGATACTCTTGGTATGGGTGGGGCAGAGTGTGATTGCCGACATCCAAAAACGCCTGTTCGCAAAAATTATTCACCAAGATATCGCTTTCTTTCACAAAGTCCCGAGCGGACACCTAATCTCGCACTTTATTAATGATACGACGTTGCTGCGCGGGATTGTCTCCAATACCCTCATTAATATCGGGCGAGATTTTCTGACACTCTTAGCGCTGGTGGGCGTGATGTTCTACCAAGATTGGCTCTTGGCTTCAATTGCATTCACGATTTTTCCGGTAGCGATTTGGCCGATCCTTAAGATTGGACGTCGGATGCGTAAGCTTTCTGGTAATACGCAGGAGCAAGTCGGACTCCTGACAAGCTTTCTCAGCGAAATTTTTCGCGCTATCCCGATCGTGAAGCTCTACCAGCAAGAAAAGTTTGAGACAAATCGAGCCCACGCCGTTATCAATCAAGTGTTCCAACTGACCTACAAAGCCATTCGCGTTCGCTCCTCAAGCCACCCTATTACCGAGATTCTTGGTGGTGCCGCCGTATTGCTCGGTATTACCTATGGGGGTTGGCAAGTGATTCACGGCCAGCAAACCACGGGAACGTTTATTTCATTTATTGCCGCGTTGATTATGGCGTATGAGCCCGTCAAGAAGCTCGCGAATCTTAATGCTAATCTGCAAGAAGGTGTCGCCGCCGCTGACCGACTCTTTAAACTTATGGACACACCGGTGCAAATTCAAGATCGTCCAGGCGCTGTGCCTTTCCTCCCTCACCAGGGCGAGATTATCTTTGAGCATGTACAGTTTAGTTATACCCCCGATCAACCAGTGATCCACGATCTTTCTCTAAAGATTCCTGGAGGTAAAGTGACCGCTTTAGTCGGTCCCAGCGGCGGCGGTAAAACCACTGTATTACAATTAATTCCACGATTTTATGAAACCCAAAGCGGCACTATTTATATTGATGGTCAAGACATTGCGCATTGCCAGCTGAGCTCACTTCGCCAGCATATTGCCGTTGTTAGTCAGGACATCACGCTCTTTCGCGGCACAATCCGCCACAATATTGCGTACGGCTATCCTGATACAGATCTCGATGTGATTATAAAATGCGCCCAAGATGCCGCCGCACATGAATTCATCATGGCTCTTCCGCAACAGTACGACACTATACTTGGCGAGCACGGTGTCGGCCTTTCGGGGGGGCAGCGGCAGCGTCTTGCTATTGCACGCGCTCTCTTTAAGAATGCGCCGATTCTACTGCTTGATGAAGCAACTTCAGCCCTCGATGCACACTCAGAGCAGCAGGTTCAACGCGCGTTGCGTCATCTTATGCACCAGCGCACAACCCTTGTGGTTGCGCACAGGCTCGCGACCATTCAAAATGCCGATCATATTTGCGTCATTCATCAAGGGCAGGTTGTTGAGCAGGGAACGCATACCTCGCTTCTATCGCAAAACGGTTTCTACACAAAACTCTATCAACAATATACCGAACAGGAGGAACAATCGTGAAAAAGCTACTGAGTCTTCAGGCAGTACGATCTATGCTTGCGTTGCTTGCTTCTCTTTACATTCGCTTCGTGTATATGACAACGCGGTGGGAAATCGTTGGGAAGGATTGGCTTGAGCAGTACGCCAATCATGACACCCCGTTTATTTTATGTTTCTGGCATAGTCGTCTTTTAATGGGACCATATTTTTGGCACGGACGCACAGAGCCGTTTAACATGCTCATTTCTGCGCACCAAGACGGTCAGCTTATTGCTCAGGTCATCAGCCATTTTGGCTTGAATACAATTCATGGGTCCTCCAGTAACGGTGGTTTCGCTGCCACGCGCCTATTATTGCAGAAACTTAAGCAGGGCACCTATGTCGGGATTACACCAGATGGGCCGCGTGGCCCGCGCCAACGTATCAATGGTAATGTTATCGGCATCGCACAGAAAGCAAACGTTGACATCCTACCGGCGACTTACGCCACGAGCAATCGTATCATTTTTAAATCTTGGGATCGTTTTCATTTCCCTCTACCGTTTGGACGCGGTATCTTTATTTTTGGCCCGATTGTTGCGGTCTCACGCGGCCGTCGCTCACTGGAGGAATGGCATACGCATCTCGAAACTGTTATGAATCACCAGATTGCGCAAGCGGATACAGCTATGGGGCACGATCCTATTCTCCCTGCAGAACCAACTATTTCTCAGGGGACTGTAAAGGACCCCTCCACATGATCCTGCTATCATTTTACTACGCCGTGTGGTGGCTCATTGGCCCGGTGATACATATTTTTCTATTATATCGGTGTTGGCGCGGCAAAGAGAACCCTCGGCGTCTGAAAGAAAGGTGGGGGATCGGTCTCCGCCCACGTCCCCACGGCCAGGTTATTTGGGTACATGCGGCCAGTGTTGGCGAAACTCAAATGGTCTTACCCATTATTCGTTCCCTCCTGGAGCACCATCCCAAACTGCATATTGTGCTAACGACAGGCACAACCACTTCTGCGCAGGTTGTCCATAAAGCTGGGATCGACCGCATTGTTCACCAGGTGACGCCTTTAGATCATCCTTGGGTAATTAATACGTTTCTGCATCACTGGCGCCCTGCTTTGACGCTTTGGGTGGAATCAGAGTTGTGGCCACATATGCTCTTGCAGCAACAGCGGCTTGGTATTCCTATCATCCTAACCAATGGAGGAATATCACAGAAATCTGCACGTTTATGGGGGCGATTTCCCGGGGCAATTTCGCGGCTTCTGCGCTGCTTTACCACGGCTGCTGTCCGCTCTGAAGCTCAGAAACAGCGGCTTCTGTCTTTAGGCCTCCAGGGCATTACGATTGTTGGAAATTTGAAATTTGCGGCACCTGCGCTCCCTGTAGATGCTATCGCTCTGACACAATTCCAACAAACTGTACACGGCCGGCCCTTATGGATCGCGGCAAGCACCCATCAGGGTGAAGAGTCGTATATTATCGCCGCGCATCAAAAAATTTGTGAGCAGTTTCCGAGTGCGCTCTGCATCATCGTCCCGAGGCATCCTGAGCGCGGCCATGATGTTGCGGGGATGAGTACAATGATTGGTCCTTCTGCACAACGCAGCGAGAATCATCTTATCACGGCAACAACACAGTACTATATTGCTGATACTATTGGGGAAATGGGGTTATGGTACCGGCTGGCACCAGTAGCATTTATCGGAGCTTCTTTTATCTCCCATGGCGGACACAACCCTATAGAACCGATTCAGCTTGGTTGTGTGCCCTTATATGGGCCACATATGCAGAATTTTAGCGAGGTTACAGAAGCTCTCGCCGAACCTTTTTTGTCCTGCAGTTCTGCAGAGCAGCTTGCGACAAAAATTATGCATTTGTGGCGCAATGCCGCTTATTGCGATGATCTGATTAGAGCCCTTCAAGAGCGTGTCGGTCAACAAGCTGCGGTTGGCCATAGACTGCAAGAGCTGATATCACCTTATTTACAGGATTTGAGTCATGCGTAGAATGCCTGCTTTCTGGCGCCAATCCCCACCGTTATGGTTAGGCTGGCTGGCAAAACCAGCGACTCAACTCTACCAGCTCGGCTATAAATTACGGCGCCGCTTTACACGTACTTGGACACCCCCTTTACCAGTAATTTGCGTTGGTAATGCCATCACTGGGGGCGTCGGTAAGACACCCGTCGTACAGTCCTTACTTGTCCTACTCAATGATCATGGTCTCAAAGTACACTGCGTTAGTCGTGGTTA
The DNA here is from genome assembly GCA_044376435.1 of Alphaproteobacteria bacterium. GTDB lineage: Bacteria > Pseudomonadota > Alphaproteobacteria > JBILKX01 > JBILKX01 > JBILKX01. The sequence goes on from JBILKX010000034.1 coordinate 7,743, forward strand.
TGGGGGTCACTTGCGTGGCCCTGTGCGTGTTGATCTTAGCGATCATGATGCGTATGACGTTGGGGATGAGCCACTTTTGCTTGCACGCCACGCCCCGACTTGGGTTGCAAAAAATCGACGCGATGGTATTGTGGCCGCCCATGCAGCAGGCGCTGACGTCGTGATCTGCGATGATGGTCTGCAAAATCCTACTGTTGCTTATGCCTGTCAGCTCATGGTTTTTGACCCGCTGATCGGCGTTGGCAATGGGCTACTGATCCCAGCCGGCCCCCTCAGGGAACCTCTTGATGATTTGATTGCACGTATTGATGCTGTTGTCTGTATAGGGAAAGCGATGACGCACCCTGCTGAGCCCCACACTTTTGTCGTCAATACACTGAATGACCTTGCAGAGCTTTCCCCGACTCAGCCCGTTGTGGCCTTTGCCGGGATTGGCTACCCAGAAAAATTTTTTCATAGCTTAGCCATTCAAGGCGTACATATCATGTCGAAAATCAGCTTCCCAGATCATCATCCGTTTACTGAGGAAGATCTAGCAACTTTGCGCACCATTCAAGATCAATATCGCGCTCTGCTTGTAACGACTGAGAAAGACTACGTACGCTTGCCAAAAGCGCAAAGATTTGATATTCTCCCTATTCCTTTACGGTTAGAGTGGCAGGAATCGCCTTTACAGTTTATCCTTGAGAAAATTCATGATCCGCGTTGGTTGGCGTAAATATTTACATATGATTACAGAGGTCCCCTTCACAGGGGCCATCTTCGGCTTTTTTGTCGTTACAGTTCACATTCTTCCCTGCAAAGTGAGTGCAAACCTTACAGCGTGGCTTGGTCGTACAATTGGACCTTGGTTAAAGAAAAGCAAACTTGCTTACAAAAATCTCAAATTTATTTATCCCCATAAATCTGAAGCAGAAATTCAAACTATTATCAGGGACATGTGGGATAACTTAGGCCGCACGGTTGGGGAGTACCCTCATTTAACGAAGTTTACTTTTGATGATTTCCAGATAGACGGTGGCGAGATATTAAAAAACGTTATTCAGAATAACCAGCCGGCGATCCTTGTGGGGGCACATCTTGCAAATTGGGAAATGATTCTTGTTGTTTCGAGACTTTATGGCGCAACTGTGAGCTCTATTTATAGGCCTGCCAACAATATCGTTGTGCGCTGGCTTGTGGAAATGATGCGTCGTCGTGTTGCGTCCTATCTGATTCATCGTGGCCCTGCTGGAGGCCGCCAAACCTACGCCGCCTTGAAAAAGAACCACTGTATCGCCATGCTCACGGATCATAAACTGACTGGAGGCGTGGTGGTGCCCTTTATGGGACACCCCGTTGCCACGGCGGCGGCACCTGCAACCTTTGGAGCGCGCCTACGTTGTCCGATTATTCCTGTACAAGTCAAACGACTTGGGAAAACCTCCAAATTTTACATCTGTTTTTATCCCCCCATTGCCTATCCCGATACCGGTAATAATGAGCAAGATATCTATCACATTACCGCTGAAGTTAATCGCCACATTGAATCATGGATAGAAGAAGCCCCAGGCCAGTGGTTTTGGCTCCACAAGCGCTGGGGCAAGATTCTTCAATAAACGGATTCTTTAAAACCCATTACCATTCATTGCCATTTGTTGCTCGCGCTGTGCAAGTAAGGCATTATGATCTGCTTGTGTTTGTCGTAATACATTAATCATCTGTTGCTCTTGCGGTGTGATTCTGCCATCGGCTTTAGCCGCTGCTTGTGCACTATTAAGGGCAGCTTGAACTTGCGCAAGATGCGCTTGAGAAGCTATAATGCCTTGCATATTCTGCATTGCTCCTGGCACAGAAATCATCTGGTTATGCTGCCCAAGGGCTGTTTGAGCCTGCTGAGGTGAGAATCCAAGCGCACTGTGAAGCTGTGATAATTGTTGATGATAATAAATTTGCCGTTGCGCTGGTGTCATCTTACTCAGATTCTGTTGCATTAGCATTCCGGGAACCGCGTGCATCTGATTCAAATTCACTCCTGAATTAATGCGGTTCTGCTGTCCAGCATTTTGCTGCTGATTTTGTTGAGGTTGATTTTGGAATTGATTTTGGGGTGCCTGCCCTCCTGATGAGCGTCCCGCCCAAACACTGGTGCTTAATACAGAAGCCGCAACAATCAATCCTAACATTTTCATTTTCCGTTGCATAAAAATTCTCCTTCATAAATTTCTTGCTTTAATTATTAAAAACCATAAATATGAATTTTTGGTTAATTGTCAAAAATTATTGTCCTTCCCACGCCGTTGTTCCGTGATCAATGATGCCCACTCCTCATCTAGACTACCGCAAAAAGCCAGGCATAGGCCTGGCTTTTGGGGATAGTCTAAGGTGGACTTTAATTTTTTCCTTGCTTCGCATTAGCTGCCGCTTGATTATGCTGCTGCTGTACCTGATTGACTTTTTGTGACTCTTGTTGCACCTTACTTGTGAGTCGATTTATTTTTATCTTTTCAAACCAAGAAACTTTGCCATCGGCGTGTGCGGCTTTCTGAGCCGCATCGAGTTTTGCTTTAGCGGCTACAAGTTTTCCTTGCTCTTTCGCAACAGCTTCACCAGTAATCGCCTTTTTCTTATCTTGACTTACTTTGTGCATAATACCGCCAATACCGGCTAAAACCGCTCCTGGCATTGCCCCCAATACTGGAACTGTCACCGCCATAGCAGCACCAACACCCATAAGCGCTTTTCCAGCTGTATCGACCCGCTGATTGTATTGCATCACGTTTCGAACATTGGTAGCTGCCTGTGCTTGAGCCGTCAACTGGGCACTCCGAGCTATTACAGTATCTGTATAGGGTTTATGGAATTCTGCAGAAAATTGTGCTGATTCAGCCTGGGTCAAGCCAAGTTGTTGATTTAACTGGGCCATTTGCGCTAGATATAATGCTTTCCGTTGCTGAACGGTTAGATTTTGGGGTGTCGCCGTCGCATTAGATGCCACTATAGGAGATGGGTTTGCCCCCCCCATCTGAAACTGCCCCTGTTGTGATGAACCCACGATGGTTCCGGACGATGTGCGACCTGCCCACGTATTCGTTAAAATCATCGTTGTCCCTAATAGAATGACTATGTTAAATATACGCATGAAAACTCTCCCCATAAATTTATTTATTCTTATTTAAACGGAATAAACTTAAAATTTCCTTAAATACTTAGGCAGACAAAATTTTTTTGGAGCTAGTATTACGCTATAGATTTAGAATTTTGCCATTCCATAGGGGGTACGATTAAAAAATGCCTACGAAACATTCATAGGCATTTTTTTAACGTGATAAATTAATTTACAAGACTTACCAACTTGCTATTGTTAAGAAACTTTCAGACCAATTAATTTCACGTTGAGTTGTAGGTTTATAATTCACATCCATGTTAATCTCCTCATTGTTGGATTGCGTTTATTAATATCAATATAGAGACGAATATTTTGCATGTCAATATAAAATTTTTAACAATTTGTAATTTTATTATTCCAGAACGGCAGCTTTAATGATTGCTGTACGTGCCAACGTATCGACTCGCTCATTCTCTACATGGCCATCATGCCCTCGCACCCATTGCCACTCCAGTTGATGCTGAGAGACTAGCGCATCCAGCTGCTGCCATAGGTCAATATTCTTAACCGGCTTATTTGCTGAAGTGCGCCAATTATTATGGCGCCATTGCTGAATCCACTGGGTAATACCGTCGAGCACATAGCGACTATCTGTGTAAATACACGCTTCTGTTCCTGAGGGCAATACTTCCAACCCCTTGATTACCGCCATTAATTCCATGCGATTATTAGTCGTTGACGCTTCAAATCCTGAGAGTTCTTTTTCTTCATCTGAAGATCGGATCAGTACCCCCCAGCCTCCTGGGCCGGGATTGCCACTACATGCTCCGTCTGTGAATATCTCAATCATAATACCCTTCCTTTATGCATCCCATATTGTAGAATGTTGTACCTTATTTGCGTGAAAATATGCTATCTTAAGCTGTCATTTTAAGAAATATCTACGGTTACTGATAACTTGAATCCAGAAACAGGATCAAGATATTTCCGTAGGTTAAATGAGTTGGTTGCACCCAGCCGACCGGAGCAGATTGTTTCACGCGTCGTTGGTATAATTAGCCCAAAAAAAATTGCAATGCTATAAAAAAGCTACAAAATTTTGCATTTTGATAACGCAAGATTCTACGATGGGGCTAGATGGGGCGAAACCGCCCTATAATATTTTTTAATTATGGCAGAAGGGAAGTGTCTTTTGTATCCGGATTATTTAAACGATGTGTTGTTTTTTCTACTTGCTGCCGTTATTGTTGTCGTGATCTTCCAGCGTCTGCGCCTAAGCCCTGTCTTAGGGTATTTTATCGCAGGCATAACCATTGGACCGTTTGGGATCGGCTTTATTGACGATTTCGAGGATACCCGCGCTCTCGCTGATTTCGGCGTCTTATTCTTGCTCTTTACCATGGGTTTGGAATTGCCCTTTCAACGACTCCGTGTGCTTGCCCGCTACGTCTTTGGTCTTGGATTCGGGCAGGTTGCGATCACCACAGTTGCTATCACTTGGATTGCGTCTCTATGCGGCCTCACCTGGCAATCAGCCTTGCTTGTTGGCGTGATTCTCTCCTTATCTCCTACAGCCATTGTTTTGCAGATTCTTGCAGAACGTAATGAGCTCACGGCACGTTTTGGTCGTGTCGCTTTTGCGGTTTTACTCGCTCAAGATCTGGCTGTCGTTATTGTCTTAGTGATTCTCTCGGTGGCACGCAGTGGCTCTGAGACTTCCTTATTATCATCTGTGGTCTTGGCTGTTGTGAAAGCAGCGTTTGTCCTTGGTGCTATTGTTCTCTCTGGACGGGTTATTCTACGCCCGATTTATCGACACGTTGCGATTACCAACAATCCTGAGCTGTTCATGGCCACCACACTGCTTGTGGTCTTGGGCACCAGTATTGCCACGGCTGCGGCTGGATTATCCATGGCTTTGGGCGCATTTATTGCCGGGCTTTTGCTCGCCGAAAGTGAGTATCGCCACCAAGTTGAAGGTGATATCGAACCGTTTCGAGGGCTGCTTCTCGGCTTATTCTTTATGACGGTTGGCATGTCAATTGATGTTGGCACTATTATTTACAACGTGAATATGATCATGGGACTCCTCAGTGGCATGGTTGTTGTCAAGATTATTATTCTGTTTATTCTCTCGCGCTTTTTTGGGATGCATACCGTCAAAGCTTTACGTGTGAGCTTTTTATTGTCAACGGGCGGAGAGTTTGCGTTTGTTTTACTAGCCCCCTCAACCAGCCCAGGACTGTTAGACGATAACTTACGTGATATTCTTTACGCAACAGTCGCCCTCTCAATGGCGCTCACACCCTTCTTGGATGCGTTTATCCGTCGTCTGCGCGGGAATCAGTTTACAAAGGCAGATGAGATTGATCAGCACGAAACTGAGGATTTCAAAGGCCATATCATCATTGGTGGCTTTGGGCGTGTTGGCCAGGTGGTTGCGGCTCTCATGCAGCAACAGCATATCCCCCATGTTGCCCTTGATCTCAAGATGTCGCGTGTCGCCGCTGGGCGCAGCGGTGGTTATCAAGTATTTTTTGGTGACATCCGCCGGCCTGAGGTTGTGCGGGCCTTAGGCGCTGACCGTGCCCGCGTTTGTGTCATTACATTGGATCATCCCCCCTCATCTATCCGCGCTGTCACCGCGCTCCGACGTGCGTTCCCCAATCTACAGATCTGCGCGCGCGTGCGCGATGCTGAGCATGGACTAAAACTCAAGGAACTTGGGGTTAGCATTATTCCGCCAGAAATTATTGAGCCCAGCATCCAACTTGGCACCCTGGTGTTACAATCCCTGAACCTGAACCAAGATGAAGTCAGCCAGGTTGTTGATGTTTTCCGCAAAACTTATGACCCAGCCGCTGCTATTCTAGAGGAAAAAAGCTCAACATGAACTACTGGCTAGTTAAAAGCGAACCCGAGACCTGGTCATGGGCTATGCAAGAACAGCACGGTCAGACGATGTGGGACGGTGTACGTAATTACCAGGCGCAACGTTATCTAAAAGCAATGCAGATCGGCGACCTCAGCCTATTTTATCATTCGGGTCAAGAACGAGCCATCGTCGGCGTGATACGCGTCATTGGTCCGGCTGTCCTAGATCCTTCCGACCCAGCCGGCAAGTTTATCATGGTGCCCATGGAAACAGTGCAGGCGCTCGCTCGACCCATTAGCTTAGGGACACTCAAGGCCCACCCCCCATTACAAACCCTCCCACTTATCCGCCAGAGCCGGCTTTCCGTCATGCCCATTGACCAGAGTAGCTGGGACATAATCCAAGGCCTGTCGCTGTAACCGCTCTCGACAACCTTTGCCGACTGTTTAAATATCCCTTTATTATGAATCTTAGACATAGTATCTTGATTTGCGCAATTCTAAACCCATATATAAAATATGGAGCCTTTAACACCGAACCCCAAAGGATTTTTCCCAATGAAATTGCTGAATATTGCTTTATTTTCAACCCTAAGTCTTAATGCTTTCGCCGACACGCCTGCGGCAGACATTGCCAACCCTGAGGTATCATCATCACCAAAGATCTTTTCGCAAATTAGTCCGACAACCCATAAAGTGTTTCTAGTCTCTAAGCTTGCCCAAGCTGCTTGGAATCTTTGCGTTTGGAAGATATCCAATAATGCAGGACTTGCAGAGGCTAAGCTGGAAGGAAGCGAAAGCTCTTTCAACCCAGCGTCAATACTTGAGGCAAATCTCCATGGTGTCGCACTGATCTATATTCGGCAGCATCTCTTTGCCATGTCTGTTGAAGAAAAAATACACTCGCAGTCTCAACCACCCACAGAGCATCATTATATGCACCTTGTGAAGAATGGTGCTCTTGGCTTAACGCACGCCTACTTTCTAATCACGACCGCTTATCGGACTTATCAATCTGCACAGAAGACGACTTCACGGTACTATTATAGTAATTTACTAGGATGGATGGCAACATTTGCTTGTAACGCCGCTACTGCAGGGCTAGAATATAAAACCATCCGCGCCCTCGAAGACCCTAAGAATCACAAGGTGCCAACCTGGTTAAAAACCACCCTCAACGCAACAACTCTGCTGAAGGCTGGTCTTAGCCTAAGCTCTTTATATAACCAGTCACCGACCTTAATTTTGGGCTCTTTAATAACCACTGCGAATCTTGTGACTCAGACACTGTTTACCAACCAACTCGTCACCGCTGCAGAGCGCCACATCGCCGCTCAACAGTCGCAAGCCTAACCCCGTCAGAGAAGATCAACCTACACCCCCAAGCCCATGCTTGGGGGCTTATAATACCTATAAGCCTAAGCATCGTTACCACGCCACACTGAAGAATCCTCACAATATCCCTTTATTATCCGTCTTAGACATAGTATCTTGATTTGCGCAATTCTAAACCCATATATAAAATATGGGTAACCGTTCACGGGGGTGAATGAAAAAAAAGAGATGACATAAGTTAAGTGTTTGAATAGACTGTATAGGTAATACATTCAAAGGCTTGACAGATATGCATGATACTGACCTCCACAGAAAAGTTC
>JBILKX010000009.1:0-41675 GCA_044376435.1 Alphaproteobacteria bacterium
TTCTTGGAGCGGATCTTGTCTCTGTTCCTCTCATGCCGGCAACAGCAGCTCAATCCCTTCCAGCTCCTCTCCCAAATCGCCGCTTCTTAATCTACCCCCGTGAACGGTTACAATGCCGTTAAGGCCATAATTCCTGTGACAGCAGCTAAAGCGCCCCATACATATTTTTTGCCTGATTTGACAGACTTTGTTGATACCGGGCGATCTTCTGTTGTCGTGGAAGGGGGTTGGGTTGGCGCAGAAGTTTTATCATATGGCAAATTTTCTTGGATTGGCTTGTTTGTCACAGTAGGTCGACTTACCCCCCCAGCGACGGCTGGTAGATTCCCCCCTACCCCGACAGCAACCATGAGGAGGATGTTAATAATTTGTTTGCATTGAATATTCTTCATAAATTGTATCATATATTGCTCAAAAATTGCATTATAACCAATAAATTCTACCTAAAACTGCTCAATGAATTGTTAACCAAGGTAAAATTTTTTCACACGATTTAAATCCCCTTGACGCAGGCCATTGCGAATATCTTTCATAAGACGACTCATAAAAGCAATATTATGCACCGTAATGGCTTGGAGGGCGAGGAGCTCTTGTGACCGCAGCAGATGGTGCAAATAAGCGCGGGAAAATGTCCGACACGTCTCGCAAAAACAGGATGTATCAATCGGTTGCGCATCCTCACGGAACTGGGCATTGCGTAGATTTAAATGCTCACGGCCAGTTGCGGCGCCGGTTTCTTGCGCAACAGCTGCAGGCACAAGCGCACCGCCGTGACGTGCCAAACGGGTTGGATGCACACAATCGAACGTATCGATCCCCTGCTCTACCCCATGAAAAATATCAATGGTTCCACCAATTCCCAACAAGTGAATCGGCCGATCTGTTACCAGACTACTTGCCGTAAATTCGACGACCTCTTGCATTTGTTGTTTGTTAGCCCCCAAAGACCCGCCAATGGCGTGACCAAAAAATGGCTGACTATTGACAAACTCTGTACTTTCTGCACGCAGATCCTTATGGATTCCGCCCTGAATAATGCCGTATAAGGCTTGCGCGCCTGTATTTAATTGGTCGAAACGCTGCAAACTACGCACAGCCCAACGATGGCTCAAGTACATCGATTTTTTGGTATACTCGTAGGGCACATGAAAAGGCGTACACTCATCAAAGACAACCACCAAGTCTGCACCGAGTTTGTGTTGCACCTCAATTGATTTCTCCGGGGTCAGCACATGTTTACTGCCATCAATGTACGAGCGAAACTCAGCGCCATGTTCGGTGATTTTCAAAAGCGTTTTCGGACGCTGCTGGACGCGTCTGCCTTTGACTTCCGCGGCGACCCCACCATGACCGAGGCTAAACACCTGAAATCCACCTGAATCAGTGAGCATGGGGCCATCCCATCCCATAAACCTATGGAGACCCCCCATCTTGGCGACAAGGTCTGCGCCGGGTTGCAGCATAAGATGATAGGTGTTCGAAAGGATAATTTGCGTCTGATGTGCCTTGGCTTGAGCCGGTGTCGCCGCTTTCAAGGCGGCTTTTGTCGCGCATAGGATGAAGTTAGGTGTTTCAACCACACCATGGGGAGTGGCAATCCACCCAAGTCGGGCACGCCCTGGGCGATTTGGCAGGTCGTCGGCTTGAGTTATAAATTTAAATGCTGCGTAACGCATGATCTGTTGTCTTTCTTACAAAATACATCACCGGAATCCCAAAAACTGCCATAATCACACGCATGATCCAGGTGCCTAAGATATAGCTTTTCCAAACCACATCCCACTCAAGAGCCTGCGGCGCCAAAACAATCCAGGCAAGGACACTAAAAATGACATTATCACATAACCCTGAAAATGTCGTCGATACTAGCGCTCGCCCCCCCATCCCCAAACGCTGACGCTCACGCAACCAATTGTAGATGTAGATATCAATATATTGGCTAATAATATAAGCCAGAAAGCTCGCGATAAAAATACTTGGCATCGGTGTAAATAATTGCTGGATCGCGCGTTGATTATAAGAAAATACCGACACAGCATCAGTGACATACGGCAGATGTGCAGTATGCGCCATGAGCAGAGCAAACGTCAACATCCCGGCAAAACTGAGCCAAACCGATGCGCGGGCTGCCGCCGCCCCGTAATATTCCGTCAACAAATCCGTGGCAATGTAGAGGGATGCAAAGACCACTGTCCCAAAGGCAACAGGCACATGGTTGATAAGATCAAGCGCGGTCAGCACTTGGATGTTACCGACAATCATCCCCACGACCATATATGCATAAATTCCAGATTTGCCAAAAAATTTTGCCCAAGCAATCAGCGCGCCATAACACAATATAATTTGTAACAAATGGTGGAAACAAAATTGAATCGTGGTATTATCCATGCCAGAGTATCCTTTCAACCAAGAGGTATACGCGTTGCCGCCTTGTGTGTCAATGCTGACTTCTGTTGATTTTTTAAATGATGAGGGCTGAGATCATGAAACTATCCCGCTACTTTGTGCCAACCTTACGTGAAATTCCTGCAGACGCACAAATCGTATCGCATCGCTATAGCTTGCGTGCTGGCTTAATTATGCAGATGAGTGCCGGTATATATGCTTGGTTACCCCTGGGGTTACGTGTATTGCGTAAGGTCGCGAATATTGTCCGCGAAGAGATGGATAAGGCTGGTTGCTGTGAGCTGTTAATGCCGACGCTGCAGTCAGCGGAGTTATGGCAAGAGAGCGGACGCTACGAGGCCTACGGTAAAGAAATGCTCCGGATTGTGGATCGCCATGAGCGTGAGCTTGTCTACGGACCAACCAATGAGGAGATGGTAACCGCCATTTTTCGTCAGCATGTAAAAAGTTATCGCGATCTGCCGAAGAATCTTTACCAGCTGCAGTGGAAATTTCGCGATGAAATTCGGCCACGCTTTGGATTAATGCGAGGGCGTGAGTTTTACATGAAAGATGGGTACTCTTTTGACCTGGACGTCGAAGCGGCGCGGCATTCCTATCGGCAGATGTACAGTGCTTACCTAAAAGCCTTCCATCGCATGGGCTTAACGGCGATTCCTGTCCGCGCTGATTCTGGGGCGATTGGCGGCGACATGAGCCATGAGTTTCATATTGTTGCCCCCACAGGTGAAAGCCGGCTTTATTATGACAAAGCCATCACAGAGGTTCGCCCAGAGAATTATAATGATTTTGAAATGATCTCAGCTCTATATGCCGCTGCTGATGATAAGCACGATGCCAAGCACTGCCCAGTGCCAGCTGAGCGTCTTGTCCATGCAACCGGCATTGAGATTGGCCACATTTTTTACTTTGGCACGAAGTACTCCGAAGCAATGAAGGCGCAGGTCATGGGCCCCAACGGTCAAATGATTACCGTGGAAATGGGATCGTATGGCATTGGGGTGTCGCGCTTGGTTGCAGCGGCGATTGAAGCAAACCATGATGAGCATGGTATTATCTGGCCAGAACCTTTAGCGCCATATCGTGTTGGTATAATCAATTTGAAGGTAGGCGACAAAGCCACAACGACACTCGCAGACGAAGCGTATGCCCGCTTGCAAAATCATGGAGTAGAAGTGCTGTATGATGACCGTGACGAACGCCCAGGGGCAAAGTTTGCGGATATGGATCTTATCGGCTTACCTTGGCAGATTATTATTGGACCTCAAGGCGCCTCGCAGGGGGTCGTGGAGTTAAAGCGCCGTGCCACGGGGGAAAAGGAGCTCATTTCTTTAGAATCGGCAATCTCTAAACTTGTATAACTCTGCATATTTATAAAGCAGCACTACTACCCAATATAAATCACCAAGAGGATACAATGATACCAGTTCGCACTAAGATTATTAATTTTCTTCGCCCTAATGCCCAAGTATGTTGGTCCCAAGAAGGCGAAGATTTAATTCTAGATAAATTATTTAACCATTGTCCTCACGGATTTTATGTTGATGTTGGCGCCTACCATCCAAGAAGATTTTCAAATACTTATCTTTTTTACCGCAAAGGCTGGCGGGGGATCAATATTGACGCCACCCCCAATAGTATGGAAATTTTTAATCGCATTCGACCAGAAGACACGAATATTGAGACTGGTATTGGCACTCAAGAAGGATCTTTACGGTTTTTTATGTTTAGCGAACCTGGACTCAATACATTTTCTCGTGAAAGAGTTCAAGTTTTAGAAACACGCCATATTCATCCGACGCACACGATAGATGTTCCTGTCATGACCCTTGGTAAGGTTTTGCATCAGCATATTCCTGCCCATCAAGAGATAGATTTTTTAACCATTGACGTCGAGACACGTGACGAAGATGTCCTTCGCTCTAATGACTGGACCCGCTTTAAACCAAAGTGTGTTCTATTTGAATGTTTAGAAAACTCTATTACACAAGTTATACAATCACCAATTGTTCAGTTTATGGAGCAGCAAGGGTATACCTTATGGGCAAAAACATATAACACGGTTTTCATGGTGCAGCCTGAATTATATAGTTAGTCGGTCCTGAAGCACCCACGCTGCGGACATCTACTTCATCAATCGACTTTTTCACATTGAACTTTTTAATGCGGGACTTTACGCATCCTTTTTCTTTTGTGCTGATGGTGCCAACATAAGATGCAGCTCTTTCAGTCTTTCTAGGGCTACAGGCGCTGGAGCTTGCATGAGTAAATCTTGAGCTTGCTGGTTCATTGGAAAGGTAATTACCTCGCGGATATTAGGTTCATCGGCGAGTAGCATGACAATACGATCAACGCCTGGTGCTGACCCCCCGTGGGGTGGTGCACCAAACTTCATCGCATTCAACAAACCTCCAAAACGAGACTCAACATCGTGCGCTGTATACCCAGCAATTTCGAATGCTTTATACATCACTTCAGGCAAGTGATTGCGAATAGCCCCACTCGACAACTCTATACCATTACACACAATATCATATTGGTAGGCTTTAATATCCAAAGGATTAAGTGTCGTTAAGGCTTCCATACCCCCTTGAGGCATTGAAAATGGATTATGGGAAAATTCGATTTTGCCGGTTTCCGCATCGCGCTCATACATTGGAAAATCAACAATCCAACAGAATTTAAATAGATTTTTGTCAATGAGATCCAGCTCTTCAGCAATTTTCTTACGTGCCGCTCCGGCGAGCTTAGTAGCCGCAGCCTCTGGTCCGCACACAAAGAAAACGGCGTCCGTATCATTAACACGCGCTTTTTCTTGTAACCGCAACAGTTGTTGGGTATCCAAGAATTTAGCAATTGGTCCTTTAGCTCCTTCGGGTGCAAAGACAATATAGCCTAGGCCCGGTGCCCCTTCCTCACGCGCCCAGTCATTTAACTTCTCAAAGAACCGCCGTGGCTGTACAGAAGCATTCGGGACTGTGATCGCGCGCACCACGTCACCTTTGGCTACAGCATTTGCAAAAACCGCAAATTCACTATGAGCAAAAATCTCGCTTACATCATAAATTTTTAACGGATTGCGTAAGTCCGGCTTGTCTGATCCATACGTGAGCATTGCCTCAAGATAAGGGATCCGCGGAAACGGCGGGGGCAGCACCTCACGATCCCCAGCAAACTCGGTAAAGACTCCATACAGCACTGGCTCAATCGCGGCAAATACATCCTCCTGCGTGACAAACGACATCTCGAAATCAAGTTGATAGAACTCGCCAGGGGAGCGATCAGCCCGCCCGTCTTCATCGCGAAAACAAGGAGCAATCTGAAAATACCGATCAAAACCTGCGACCATTAATAATTGCTTGAACTGCTGCGGCGCTTGCGGCAAAGCATAAAAACACCCTGGATGAATCCGGCTTGGCACGAGATAATCGCGGGCGCCCTCAGGTGAACTTGAGGTCAGGATCGGCGTTTGAAACTCAGTAAACCCTTGCTCAATCATGCGGCGTCGCAACGACTGAATGACCTGGCTACGCAGCATGATATTGGCGTGCATCTTCTCACGACGCAAGTCTAAAAAACGATAACGCAAACGTGTTTCTTCAGGAAAATCACTGTTACTGTTAACTTGCAATGGTAATGGGTCAGCGATCGATTGCACTTCCACAGCTTGCACCACGACCTCTACCTCGCCCGTCGGCATCTTTGTATTCACTGTCTCAGGCGCCCGCGCGACAACCTCCCCCGTAATGGTAACCACGCTTTCAAGACGTACGGATTCTAAAGCAGCAAACCCAGCCGCGTCTGCTTCTACAACACATTGGGTGATGCCGTAATGATCGCGCAAATCAACAAATAACAAGTTTCCATGGTCACGCTTTCGGTGAATCCATCCTGATATTTTGACCATTTGTCCGACATTCAACGCTTTCAGTTGGCCACAAGTGTGTGTACGGTAAGTATGCATTTTTATCCCTCGCTACTTAATTTCTAGAAAGTAGAGCCCCTCAAGTTTATTAGTCCCCCGTTAAAAAGACGCTCTAAGGCAATTTTTCTCTGACAGTGATCTCAATGTGCTTTAGAAGTAGTATAGATTCTAATATTTATCAACTGAAAATTAACTTGTTGCTCATCTATACCCAATGCAAATGGAAAAGTGGATTGGGTATAGCCCCAGTTAAGATCAGAACTAACCTAGCTATCTGCCAAAAACCCATTCACCTGAGTTTCCCAAAGTTGACGATAAATACCAGGCTTCTCGATCAAGTCATGATGAGTTCCATCTGCCACCACCTTACCACAATCAAAAACCAAAATCCGATCAACAGCTCTTAAGGTTGATAGACGGTGGGCGATAATAATTGCTGTTTTATCTTGCATAAAGTCACTCAATGCATCTTGCACTTGATACTCGGTAACAAGATCAAGACTTGATGTGGCTTCATCCATGATTAAAATGCGAGAACTACGCAAAATTGCTCGCGCAACGGCAATACGTTGTCGCTGTCCCCCAGAAAGCTTCACCCCACGGTCTCCGGCTATTGATTGATACCCTTGAGGGAGAGACATAATAAAATCATGGATATGCGCTTTCTCAGCGGCTTCATAAACCTCAGCTTCTGTTGCATTTAAACAGCCATAGCGAATATTTTCCAGCAAAGAGCGGTTAAATAAGCTTGGGTCTTGTGGGATCAGTGAAATAGCATTATGCAATGATTCCTGGCTCACATGTCGAATGTTCTGGTCGTCAATCATGATTTTGCCAGAGTTTACCTCATGCAAGCGTAAAATCAAATTCACAAACGTAGATTTTCCGCCACCTGAATAGCCTACCAAGCCAACTTTTTGACGTGGCTTAATCTCTAAAAACTCGTGCACAAAAGCCAATTCACTACCAGGATAACGAAAAACTACATGATCAAAAACGATTCTCCCCTCAGTCACCGCTAAAGATGGTGCGGCAGGATCATCTTTAATTTCGATAGGCGCCAGTAGAATGGTTAAACTGTTTTTGCATTTACCTAATGCAACGATCGTGCGGTCGATTTCTTCCCATACCCACCACATCTGATCAGCAATATTGATAACGACTCCCAAAATAAAGGCGAAATCTCCTAAGGTGACCAATCCTTGATGGCGCAAGTCGATCAAGAGATACAAAACGCCTGCAAGCATTATGACTACCGAAACCCCTCGTGCCAAGGTGAATTTAATGATAAACCATTCTTTGCGTCGGAATGCTTGCATTAGTGTGGTTAAACTCTTCTTAAGAACACGTCCTTCTTCACGTAAATTGGTAAAAATACGCACATTATCCGACTGAGCGACACTATCCACAAGCACACCCGCAACCTCTGAAGAACGCTGCGCGTAGACGCCAGCAAGTTGCAGGACTTTCTTGGAAAAGATTAAGCAAATAGCGCTATATACAACCGCCCAGATAGAAAGACCATAGGCAAAAAGCGGGTTGACATGGTAGACTGTCCACAACATGACGAGTAAGAACACAATGCCGCGTATGATATAAATTGCCGTCTCATACATGATCTGCTCTAAATTATCTGCAAGCAGCGTCATATTGTTTGCAATATATCCAGCCAAATTATTTTGAAAAAAGGTTCGCGAATGATGGTGTGTATACTCGAAAATATCAGTAAGAACCTTGTTTTTAATTAAAGGCTGCGCTTTAAGGTTAACATAATTTAGTCCCGACCAGATTAAGTAAATCGCTTTCTCATTGAGGACTAATAACGCTACTGGCCATACAACAGAATTAATATCAACAGACGGGGCTGACTTTTCGAGGGCATCAATAACCAACTTCGTGAAATACGGCGGCAATAGCAACTGTACGCCCAAGATCGTTGCAAGCACGATATATATCCCCACATACAGTTTGTAAGGGGATAAAGCAAAAAGAATAAACTGCCTTAAATTTTTTGGTAATTTATCCGGTGTGAAGCCGTAGTGATCCATATCAATAAAAATTATAGTTCTTTGTTATTTTTTCGCAAGCTCATCTAAGTAACGTTGTGCATCTATATTACCTAGTTCAACAGATTTTGCAAAGCATTGCTTGGCTTTTTCCAAATTGATTTTTGTGCCGACACCATCCTGGTAGAACCATCCAAGATTCAGCCAGGCTATCGCCTGTGCCTGCAGTGGTAGATTCTTGTCCTCTGTGAGCGCATCAATCATTTCAAAGGCCCGCAACTTATCCTGGGGCTGTCCAACAGCGTATGCAGCATTCTGCACATCATGTAAAACGCGATTAAATCGCGTTAACTCAGTCACAGCACTTAGAAATTCCATCCCTTTCTCTCTAATTTCTGGAGTCGCAGATACACCAATACCCGTTAAATAACAATAACTTAACCTAGACAAAGCTTGCGCTTTAGTTTCTTGATTATTAACTTTAGTATCATTGGCAACCTCTAGGAGTATACTGACACCTTGTCGGGGATTTTGCTCAACGCCATTTCCTTGAATCAGCATCTCAGCTAATTTCAGCTTAATGTTTGCAATTGAATTTCCCAGCTTTGAATATGGTTTTTGATTCTGCACAATCTCTTGCATCATATGAAAGGCTTGTGTTGGATTGGTTTTTAACGTCCACAACGCTAAGCGATAAGCCGCGAGGTCATCTTTGAACTCTTGCACTAAGGTTTGCAAACACTTTATCCGTTCATCGGTTTGCCCTTCGATACCGTAGTGATTGGCAAGAAGGTGATAGCCATTTGGTGTGTTTGAGGCTTTCAGCAACGCAATGCCCTCAGGGATATTTTGCTTAATACGTTCTCCTGACAATAACAAATAGCCATAAAACAACTGACTATCCGGCACCCCCTCATAAGCTGTTTGGTTAAAAAATTCTACGATAGCGCGATACTCTGGGTGTGTAGGATCACAATATTCTTGTAGTCGATAGAACGCCGTATATAACATAAGCCCCGCTTCACGGATCATTAACGCCGTCTGACGTTTTTGATCCTCCAAGGTTTGGAGCTTACTCTCCAAGGCCACACCGACTGAATTGCCGGCTTGCTTTAATTCTTCTGGGTTTACATCAGATACTTGAGCATGCAGATTATTCAATAACAACTTAAAACCACGGGTTATCAAGGATAAATTTGTGGGATTTTGCGTGTTCATTGCTTCAACAAATAAACGCCTTAATGTTGCCGCAAACTCTTTTTCTTTGGCCACACTCAGCGTATTTTTAGAATAATTCAGTTCAATTTCTTGTAATAATTTTTCTGCAGCATTCGCAGTAGTTAGAAACAAGAAAACCACACATACACTAAATAACCAGTGCCTTAAATTTAACATAAACAACATACCTAAAAAATTTCATAAGTGACATGAATTTTATCACTTTTATGCATCAAAAGAAATAGCAAAAAATTTTAAAACCTTACGATATACATCGCGCTTGAAGTCAACCGCGGATCTAACAACCTCAGAAGGCGACGCCCACTTCCATTCTGAAAATTCTGGGTGAGCTGTGACTATGTTAATATCCTTATCAGTTCCTGCAAAGCGTAACAAAAACCACTTTTGCTCCTGACCAACGTAGTCACCATTCCATACTTGCGATTGCACATGACCAGGAAAATCATATCTTAGCCACTCGCTCATTTCGTTCACAATTACAGCCTTAGTCGTGCCAATTTCTTCCTGCACCTCGCGCCACATTGCGGCCTCGGGCAGCTCACCTTCATTGATCCCGCCCTGGGGCATTTGCCAACAGCTTGAGACTGGATGCACTCGCCTGCCAATAAAAATCTGCCCACAGCTATTTTGTAGCACTATCCCAACGTTTGGACGATATCTCATAAATTTTTATCCCATCATCTATTTATAACCAATCCAAATGAAAAAGTGGATTTTTGAGCGGAGAATCACTTAATTAAACCGTAAAATACTGCTGAATTTCCCACGGATGCACTGTTTGATGATATGATTGCTGATCTTGTAATTTTAACTTCGTATACGCATTGAAGAAGTCATGGCTAAATACATTATAGCGCGTTAAAAATTGCCAATCGTCATTCACATACTTGAGAGTCTGGCTTAACGTTGTTGCAACAATACCATACGCATGCTTTAAACTTGATGTATGCGTTAACGGAGGGCCCGGGTCACAATGATGTGTAATCCCATCTATTCCAGCTAAGATCAGTGCGGCTAGGCCTAAATAAGGATTCATTGCCCCATCAGCGAGCAAAAATTTTACCCCTAATTCAGGATACGTGACATCTAAACTTGCTGACGCCAGAGGATCTTCCCCATACCCGCCTACCGGAAAAGGAAAGCGTTTGTAACTATTTACACTTGGCATCACAAATGATTGCAGCATGCCCACATGCCGCAGAATACCACCGAGAAAATGACGTGCAATTCTGCTCCAGTTTCCAGATTTATCCATCGTAAACAAGGGCTTTTTTTGCTCATAGAGGCCAAAATTCACAGGAATTGCATTTGTGGTGCATCCAGTCATAGGGTGCGGCATAAACGTGGCAACTTTACCGTGCTGAGCCGCGATAATCTTTGTTGTATACTTGAGAATCTGCAAAGCGTCAGCAGCGGCTAAAATTGGCATCGGCTCCAGAACCATCTCATGTAAGTTAGAACCGATACCATGGTGATGCTCAGCAATTTGCACATTCATACTTGCCAACGAACGTTTAATAGCTGTACGCACCTGTTCTCCAGTATCAATTGGCGCGGCCATATAGTAGTAACGATCATGTAGACCGCGTTCGATCACCCCCGTTGGGCCATAATTGTAACTAAGCTCTTCAGTTTCCATGAAAGATTCGGCTTTAGGCTGGCTGAGATTATCAAGGGCTTTATTTAAAAGATAAAAATTTACCCTCAGCTTGACATAAATACTGTCAATAGCCTGTTGTTTCTTAATGCTTTTCACCGCACGTTGCAACAGACCACGGGGATCACGATTATAGACAAGCCCTGAATACGAATCAATTATGTTACAAATCAAAACGGCTTTATGATTCACTAAAAAATCAATAAACGCTGTGCTGTAGTCAGGAAAAATCCTTAAAATTCCACCGCTACTTGGCAAATTCCATCCAGGAATAAGCAACCCATTGACAGGGGGGCCGCCACGTCGTTGTGTTTCCTCAAGTTGCGCCGGAGAGACCGTAATCTGACGCCAATAACCAGCAATATCGGTAAACCTTAACTCAATGACATCGATATGACGCTCTTTAGCCCAATTTAAAAAGGACTTGAGGTCAGGCTGGGTCATAAGTCAGCGCTCCATTGCCCCCAAGCTGCAATCGCATCAATTGGCATACGTTGACGCGTCGCATTAGCATCAGTAGCATCGGGAAGCTCATAACCTAGGGCCATCACGGAAATAATTTCAACATCAGCAGGGATATTGAAAGATTCACGCACCTTATCAGGATCGAACCCACCCATTTGATGTGCCATAAGCCCAATAGATGTGGCCATTAGGCTGATATTTTGTGCTGCAGAGCCTGTATCGTAGGCCCCCCAACGGTTAGGTTGATTATTTTTCTTGAAGTTAGATTTTGCGGAAATGACGATAAGAACCGGTGCATTTTTAGCCCAACCTTGATTGAACTCAACCAAAGATTCGAGAACTTTCTTATAAGATTCAGGATTTAAACCTTTATGCGCAATAACGAATCGCCATGGTTCTTCACCGTAAGAAGATGGCGCCCAGCGCGCCGCCTCAAGCAATTGCTCAATTTGTCCACGACTGACTTCTTTGTGTGGATTGTAACTGCGCCCACTACGGCGCTTTTTAACGAGGGTTGTAAATTCTGATTGTGCCATTAAGCTATCCTGTTGCGAGAAAATAAAAAAGAGACAGAGTAGTAAAGTTTTTGACCGAAAGGCTCTAAATCGGGAAGTTTGTGACATTGGGTTTCTCCTGTGTTGATAGAAATATGGCACAGACTTGTTTTTATATCATCAAAAACTTGTTGCTTTTAAAGTATATCTTTTTGTTAATTAATGCAACTAGATAAGTACCACTCCTTAATTGCTTGATATGTGAATTTTAGGATTTATGCATTAATTTTTTTCACATCGAACTTTTTAAACCGACTACCTACCCTGCCCAGCTAACCTGAGGGGGTAAAGACATTAAAATTGCGTCAATATTGCCACCTGTTTTTAATCCAAACAAGGTGCCACGATCGTAAAGCAGATTAAACTCGACATAACGACCTCGACGTTGAAGCTGGTGCGCACGTTCCGCTTCACCCCAAGGTTTATCCCAGTTTTCACGCACAAGTTGCGGATAGATCTTTAAAATGATCTCACCCACATCCTGGGTAAAAGCCACATCTTGCGCCCAATCTCCAGACGTATGGGTATCATAGAAAATTCCACCAACCCCACGTGGCTCCTGACGATGGGGCAGATAAAAATATTCATCACACCATTGTTTGAATCGCGGATAAAAAGTTACATCATGCGCATCACAGGTCGTTTTAATGCAGTCATGAAAAGCAGCCGTTTGTGCAGCGTCAGGGGTATGCATCGGCGTCAAATCAATGCCCCCGCCAAACCAGTGGGTCGTCGTCATAATCAGGCGCGTATTCATATGAATTGTTGGCACCCATGGGCTCCAGGGATGAATCACCAGTGAAATACCACTTGCCCAAAAACGTGGATCGTCTTGCGCTCCTGGGACATGACGACAAAATTCCTCGGAAAACTCGCCGTATACTGTTGAGACATTGACACCGGCTTTCTCAAACACTCGACCTGTCATCAAGCCGCTGGTGCCACCCCCACCATCTTCACCACGCTGCCAAGGACGCCATGCGAACTGTCCTGGCGCCGTGCATGTTACCAACGGCATCAGCGCCGGTGACTCTGTCTCCAAAGCTTCAAGCATATGGCAGATACGCTGTTGCAAATTGCTAAACCAAGCTGACACCTCTGTGCGTTGTGGTTCGGTAGGAAGTGGCTGCATTGGTTGACATCCGAGCTCGACAGTGTGTCTGAAACTGCTCATATTCTTCTTCATAGGCATTCTCCACTTGTTCGCCAGTACATTATACGGTATCAATACGCTAATATACCCAATGCAAACAAAGCAATATATGAAAAAAATAATTATTCTTACTGCCGGACCACTTACTGACGATAAAGCCTGGCTCATCCGCAAATTACAAGCGTCTGCACAATGCCAAGTCGTTGCAGTCTGCATTGATGAGAAGCCAACCAATTGGTGGCGGCGTATGCAGTTTTTGCGACGGGCTTGGGGAAGCCGTCAGTGGCTGCAGGCGATCTTGTATCGGTTGAGACAGATGGCGACGTGTGAGGTTCCCAAAAGGTTGTGGTGGGGGTGGCATGATCTGTGGCTCCCCCCTCAACCAGCGGCAACATACGAAGATCTTGAGGTGCAGCAATCAACCCACATCTACCGAGTACCAGATATTCATGCCCCGGAAACGCTCTCTATGCTGCGTGATTTACTGCCAGACTTGGGGGTGATTATTGGTGGACGCATTCTCAAACCAGCTCTTCTTGATTTGTTTCGCGATGGCGTGCTCAACATTCACAAACACGATGCCCGAAAGTATCGCGGTGGGGCACAAATTGGATATCCCGAACGCCTTAACCATGATACCCATCTTGGGATTACCATTCATTGGGCAACCGCCAAGGTTGATGCTGGTGATATTGTTGCTCAGCAGTTTATCGAGATTGAACCTTTTGATACCGCTGCCTCCCTGAGTATTCGCGCTGATATTTATGGCGCGCAGCTATACTACGAGGCAATTATTCAGGTGATCACAGGGCATGCACAGACCTTGCCTCAAGAGGCGAATGTACCAACATTGCCGACCAGCCCTTACCACGATCGCGATCAACTGTGGCGGCGGCTACGCCAGCAACACAAGCGCGCGCTACGCACCCCTGGGGAATCGTGGATACAGCGGGTTCTCAAGCACGGCTTTCGCTTGGGACGCGCCACGATCGTCACCCTGCTACTGCCGATTCTGGTACGACGCACACAACCACCCTTGGTGATCCTGGCCTACCATGGTGTCGATAACCATGCCCGCACTTGGCTCACCCTACCCCTTGAGGATTTCCATCAACAGGTGCAGTATTTGCGTCGCTATTATCATATTATTTCTTTAGAAAGTGCTCTACACATGACCGGCACACCAGCGGGACGCCCAGCGGCTGTGCTAACATTTGATGACGGGTACAGCAACACCCTGACGCATATTGCGCCTTACTTGAAATTTTACAATTTACCCGCAAGCTTTTTTATTTGTGCCGGTGCCACCAAAGCCCAAAACGGCATGCCCCATGACAAAGCCCATGGCTTTGAGGCTCCTATATTAGACATTCCTGGCGTACAGCAATTAAGTAATCTCGGATTTAGCATTGGCAGCCATGCAATGTTCCATGAAAATATGGCACAGCTCCCTGTTGACGTGCTTCCGCAAGTTTTGCGCGAAAGTCAAATCTTGCTCCAAGAGTGGGCGCAGCAACCAATATCGGTGTTTGCCTTCCCCTTCGGCCAACCTCACACGATGTCCGACGCTGCGATTAAGGCGGCAGAGAATCTCTATCAATATAGCCTCGCCGCCCATGGAGGATATAACGACTTACCACCGAAACACCTTGTACATCGCATTGCGAATCCTGATGATCTTTATAGCTTAGCCGCAATTATGCTGGGGAAGCATCGACTGTGATTGGGGTTGGTTTTGAACGGGCGACGAACTTATAGTTGTATAGCTTGACCAATAGACTTTCAATCTTAGTCGTTGCTACGCTATAAAGCAATGTACATGCACTTAAAAAAAACACTGCGGACGACCACTTTACATAGCGTGGCACCCTTATAATGCCAAGATTGACACACCTGAGACTATCACCTTCCCACGCCGCAGCGCTAAAGGCTAGCCCTATAATTATTGCCATGGTATTCGTAGCATTGATAACCCAAGCAGGTGGCAAAGACTGCGTAGGCGTGCTTTGTGTGTGGGCCAAACGCCGCTGATGTATATCTGCAGTAACTTTAAAAACATGATGAAGCACAAAGTAACTTGTAATAAGTGGAAAAAAATTATTTCGGCTTGTCACCATTTCATTCACTAATCTCGTAATAAATAGGCTAAAGATGAGTGCACCAATCAAGGACATTTTCCCAGCTATCAGATATTTAGCACACTCCTTATTGTCGCTCTTAGCAGTAGGCACCAAAACATTAGGTGCCTCAGGTATATTTGGTACCGATACCAGCGCTGATGTCGCGGCGAGCCCCACACATGCTGAGCTTGTCAACGCTATTAGTGTTATTACAAGTAAATTTCTTATAACGATGCTTACCATATTACTTTGATTCAAAGTTAAGTGAACTTAGTCCCTCGTCAAAAAGACACTCTGAGGCCGTAGATTTTTTCACATTGAGCTAGTCAATTTTCTACATATGTTCAATTTAATAGAATTAACACAAAAAGGCAAATATATTACAATCAATAAACGCACAGCCTATCTTTTTTGACATTTCAGACATGACTAGACGCTTTGATATCGCAAAATAAAATGATGCATCGGGATAAGGATTAATCCTACGATTAAAGGATACGCGCTCATTGTTAGCAATAGCGATAAAACCCAGCTTAGCACATCAATGTAGACGCTACTTGAAAGGCAGAAAGCAATATATTTAAGCACAGATGCAATAATAAATGCCGAAGCAAATGCAATCCAAATTTTATTAAAGCTTTGACCTAAAATATACCGTCGCTGATATAAAATACCATAATACATAATAATGTAGACAAGCGTATGAGTGCCAAAAAGCACATTAATTAACCCATCTTGAATGATCCCCGCTATAAGCAGGTAAAGCACTGGCAATGGTTGATAAACTGTCCAATGATACAATAATATCATGGGCAGGTCTGGACTACTCCCAGCTGTCCCCCAAACATTTACAGACTGAATTAAGGCTGTAATTAAGAAGACAATTCCCGGCAAATGCTGCGTAATAATATTCAATACACGCGAGTACCATGAGTGACTAGCGCGTTGCGACCAAAAATTTGCAATAGGAGAATCTGCACGCATGTATGCCCCCCTACTGCCTAGGATTCTTGCACAAGTTGTAAGCTTGATATAGTGTTGCCGTTGCATCTAAATTTGACTGATGATACTGCATAAACAAGACACGCACCTGTCCCCACACCTCTGCCCAGTGCCGTGCCTCCTGGACATGACCTAAGACACGACGAGCCTGAGCAGCAATCCACGCCAGGCATACCTCGCCAACAGATGGGATTGAATCAGCAAATTGCTGCGCAAAGGCAACGCCACTGCTGGCTCCTCCTTTTTGGGTATTCTCCAAAGCTTGCCAAACTTGCTGTCCAATATCGCTCACAAGCTGCAATGCTAAAGACACTTGGCCTTGGGCGGCCTCTATTTGATCATGGGAAAGTTCCCCTTGCTGTAAATGCTTCAGAACCCGTTGAAGCCCCTCTGTGACGAGCGGTTGAAATGGGACGATGCAGCATCGCGATCGAATTGTTGGCAACACATTACCGTGAGCTACAAGAATAAAGATTGCATGACTCGGAGGATCCTCCAAAATCTTGAGCAAGCTGTTCGCAGCCTGACGTGTCATCGCATGCACATCATCAACAATAATCACACGCCACCGCCCTAGTGCCGGCTTTACACGCAGCAATTGAACAGCCGCACGCACTTTATCAACGCTAATGGTGCGAACTTCCCCTAGCTCTATAACATTAAGATCTGGATGCGCACGATTTACAACCAGATTTCCATGGTAACTGTCTTGAGCAACGTACAATGGCTCCAGCGGCATTAAGGAGGGGGATGCTGACTCATGAGCCAGAATATAACGTGCTAAACGATGAGCAACCTTGGATTTGCCGATCCCCGAATCACCATAAAACAGAATCGCATGTGGAAGCTTGCCAGTCAGCACCGATTGTTCCAAGTAACGCTGTATGTGATCATGCCCTACACAAAAATCAAGGTTCAATTCAAAGCGCTCCTTTAAGACTGATTCATTCGTAAACGCAAGTTTTTACCCGCTTTAAAACCAGGGGCTACTTTTGGCTCTACAGAAATAGTTTCACCAGTACGCGGATTGCGGCCGACACGAGGACGGCGACTTTTTGTGAAAAATGACCCAAAACCTCTAAGCTCTACCCGGCCGCCTGCGGCCAAAGTATCCTTGATCTCATCAAAGATCCCAATAACGATACGCTCTACTAATGTGGCATCTAGGGAAGGGTTGCGTTGAACAATTTGATCAATAAGCTCAGATCGAGTCATGTTTCTTTTCCTTTTTTTATAGTCGCTCTAGGCTTACAAGGCATCCCATATTTTGGGGTTGAGAAACAGATGACTACCTGAAGAAAGACCACCTAATTTATCTTCCACCAAACCTACTTTTAAATGACGCCCCAAAACCTATGAACTGAAATGATTATTTGAAGAGCTTTATTTTACGCCAGATCGTGCGGTCAGTGTCAACCAATTTTCTTGAAAATTTTATAGTTTTCTTGTTTTTAACCATGCAGAATTGTACCGCACTTAAGACACAGTATTTAAAATTGACAGTAAAGCATAATTTTTACTAAATTAGAAAAATAGAGGAGCGGCTAAATTTTCAAAATTAGCCCTTGCTTTTATATTAAGAAACGAGTATGTTTCACGAAGTATTGCCGCTGCTAGATACTTTATTATCTACAGCAATATGATCGTTGTCCCTATCGTCTAGAGGCCTAGGACTCCGCCCTTTCACGGCGGCAACACGGGTTCGAATCCCGTTGGGGACACCACTCACTCTCTTACTTATATTTTTTTATAGCAACAATCCTTTCTTTTTGTTGATTGCTCAACGAATCTCAACTTCTTTTAGGGATTGTTGCCCTTCTTTGTAGAATTCACCCAGCGGATGAATCACGTCAATCTGGCCGAGACCCAATCCCCTCACATAGAAAAATTATGCTTCTCAAGTAAAATTGCATTTTACTTATCAACAAAATTTATTTCATGTGGCTTTTTTGCATCATTGAGGATTGACATACCCAGAGATCTCAGGCATTATTTACAAGTTACCTTAGTTAGCACATATAAATTGTTAGGTTTGTTAAATTAGATCAAGATGTATATTTAACAAATTATAAGAAGCAAGAAAGCGACTTCTTCACGATGAATTATGCGTACTATATCTAAGGATTGCGGGAGGTTGTCAACTGACGGGACGTGATCATTCTTATGATGATGTATGCCATACTCCTTCAAGAAAGGGTTGGCTCACAGTACAGATAGTTACAGCATAAAAGTTGACACAAAAATTGCTCATCTTGAACCATTTACTCAAGATAGTTAGGTAGAACCATTTGTGGGAAACAAGCGTCAAGCGTAAAGCGATAGTACGCAGTACTTTTTAACTGTATTCTTAAAGTCAGTTTGCGTAGTTCTTGTGGTTTTTCCTCAAGGAGTAAGATTTGTAGCGACTCTGTTTCTCAGTAGGCACCATACTCTCGACCTATTTTTGTTAACTATTTGAGAAAGGCAGGGGGGGTTCCTGGATGCAGCGTCGGTTTTTTTATAATCGCTTCTTTACCTGGCTGCGCCACTTTGAAATAAAGTCTGCCGCCCTCGTCTGCGTCGCTATAGTTATTGCAACGAGCGAGTTTATTGCGCCCTCACAAAACCTTTTCCAATCCCGCGTATCCCCTACCCCTTCCCCAATAGAAGACTCACAAAGCGATGCTATTGACGATGCTGTATCCGAAGAAACACAAGCCCCTGAAACATCAGCCCCTGAAAATTTATCTGGTACTATTAATGGGCGACGTGGGGAAAGCTTGCAACGCGCGCTGCAACGCCTCAAGCTTCCGGACGAGCAGCTGCAATCAATTTTAGCTAGCTTGGATAAGTCAGGCATTTCTAAAAACATTACGATGAGCACCCCAATTCGTTATACCAAACGTGAAGGCGCCATCATAGAACTCAGCTATAGTCCAGTTTTTGGTCAAGAGGTGCGGATTATTGCTGGCGATCAGGGACACTACAAAGCGTCTTATGGCAAAAAATCACCAGAGCGTTACATTCGTTGCGTCGGAGGGCAAATTCGCTCTAGCCTCTACAGTGACGCCGTGCGTGCTGGAGTCCCCGCCCAAGTTGTGCGCGAAGTTATTCAAGCTCTCAGCTATGAAATCAATTTTCAATCTGATATTCATCCTAATACTAACTTTGAAATTATGTATGAGCGTGTCTATGACGGTTATCGTGAAAAGGTAGGAGGCCTTTTGTACGTTTCTATCACTATTGATTCTGCCCCGATACGTGTTTATCGGTTTAGGCTGCCAAATGGGTCAACTGAGTTTTTCAATAATCGTGGTGAATCAATTCGCAAGGCCTTGCTCAGGACGCCAATTGATGGTGCACGCATATCGTCACATTTTGGCAATCGACTACACCCGATTCTCGGCTACACACGCATGCATAAAGGGGTTGATTTTGCCGCACCGATTGGCACCCCCGTTATGGCCGCTGGTGATGGAGCCCTTATTCATGTTGGACCTAAATCCGGGTATGGGAAATGCGTGATCATTCGTCACAACAATGAATATTCAACCTTGTATGCACATTTAAGTCGCTATGCCAAGGTCCGTCAGGGCGGTAGCGTTAAACAAGGCACAATTATTGGCTATGTTGGCATGACTGGCATGGCAAGCGGTCCCCATCTTCACCATGAAGTCTTGCACCGCGGTCGAGCTATTAACCCGGCGAAACTCAAGCAGCTTGGTAGCGTACGCCTTGGCGGACGCGCTCTCAAACAATTCAAAAATTATATGCGCACAATAGATATGCAGTTTGCAGCTCGCCCGGATACAACACAATATGCTGCAAATACACGCCTTAAAGCTTGGGATATTGCTGCGACTTATGTGCTCAGGTAGTTGATGCCAAAACCCATTCTCGGGTTAGTTAGGGAGGGCGAAAAAGTCTTAAAAACTAGGTTTGGCACGTCTATCTCATTATTTTTACGCATGATTGTATTTTGAAATTCAAAATATCCCTTTCATTACTTAATTAAAAGCTGGATTTCTATCCCTAACCGGGATAATAATTGACAAAGGAGGGGCTGAATATGCAACGCAAACTATATTTTTTGGCATCTTTTGTTATAGCTTCTTGGTTTAGCTTAGGTATTGCAGAAGAGATTCATCGCAGCTTACCACGAGATCTCAAGACATTAGACGTGCATCAAGTGCAAGGTTTACCAGAAGGAACCGTCCAACGCGATCTGTTCGAAGGATTAATGGTCGAGGATCCTGCTGGCAATTACATCCCCGCTATCGCAGAATCCGTGACTGTTAGTGCTAATCGGTTAATATACACATTCCGTCTGCGTCGCGATGTAAAGTGGACGAATGACGATCCTGTAACAGCGCATGATTTTGTTTATTCCTTACGGCGGATGGTCGACCCTCAAACGGCGGCTGAAGGCGCATTTCTCCTTGAATCGATTGAAAATGCGGCTGAAATTATCCATGGCAAGCAGAAAGATTTAACGCAGCTCGGGATCAAGGCTTTAGATGACTATACATTAGAGATTCGACTAATAAAACCTACACCATATTTTTTAGGGATTCTCGCTCAACCGGTGGCCATGCCTGTACACCGCGAGACGGTGGAAAAATACGGTACCAGCTGGACAAATTTAACTAATATTGTGAGTAATGGCCCTTATCAGCTAGCAGAAATCTGTCCACAATCACATATTAAGTTGGTAAAAAATCCTAAATATTGGGATAAGGATCAGGTAAAAGTTGACACGGTGTACTACTGGGTTCACCAAAATCCTGAGACAGAACTAGATAAATTCCGTACAGGTAAGCTACACGTGACTTGGACAATTCCATTCACAAAGTTAAGCTGGGTGCGTAAGAACATGCCAGAGGCATTGCGTATCACACCTTTTCTCGCCTTAACCTATTATGCCATTAACATGAAACGCGAGCTTTTAGGTCAATCTCCAACACTCCGAAAAGCGTTGAATATGGCAGTTAATCGTTCAGCTTTAGTGCAAAAAGTTCGCGGCTTAGAAGAAGCACCAGCTTACAGTTGGGTGCCGACACAAACGGCAAATTATAAAGCCGTAGAAGCTGATTGGGCAAAAATGTCCCAAGAGGATCGTGAAACTAAAGCGCGTGAATTATATCAAGCGGCTGGATTCAATGACCAAAATCCTTTAGAAATAGAATTGTTATGTGACACAGATGAAAACAATCGCCGCGTTGCCACAGCTGTAGCTTCAATGTGGCAACACGTGCTGGGGGCAAAGGTGCGTGTGCGGATTGAAGGCGCAAAACTCTTTTTTGCGAGTCGCGCTAAACGTGAATTTGATCTTATTCAGGCGCATTGGATTGGAGACTTTAATGACCCCGAAACATTTTTAAGCTTGTTCCGTAGTGATATTGGGGCGCAAAATCTGACGAGCTTTGACAATCCACGCTTCATGGAAACTTTAAAGTTGGCACTTAATGAAGCTAATCCTGATAAACGTCAAGGATTAATGCAGCAGGTCGAGCAAATTATCTTGACCGAACTTCCTGTAATCTTAATGTATTTTGATACACAATTTCAGCTTGTCTCCCCTAAGCTACAGGGTTGGCAAGATAATATTTTAGGCAATCATCGCAGTAAGCATTTGTCTTTACAAAAGTAAGGCTGTTGTCTCTCAAATCTAAAAAAGCCAAGCATCAGCTTGGCTTTTTTAGAGGGCTTCATCCACCGCCCATGAACGGTTACCTTAATTAAGAGATACGCTCGTTCAGTTCCTCAGGTTTAATATCTATTAAGGGATGTCTCTGTTTCAGGATCGCAAGTTTATTGATCTCAGACTGCGGTAATTCTGGCTCTTCAAGATTAAGACACTCAAGGTTCGATTGATTCGAAATCATCCCAGGAATCAGATTCATATTATTCAGGATCAATTCTATGGTCTTTAGCTGATTGAGTTTACTAAACGCACTATCCCAATTGTTTACTAACTTTTGCTCAGAAATCTTTATCACTTGAATACTTGCAGGCAGGATTGGAAGCTTGGTGATGGCTGAATTCCCCTCCAATACAAAAATTTTTAACTGGTCAAGCTTACTAATAACATTGAGATCACGGAGAGACTGACAACTGTCTATCCTGAGATCTGTAAGATTAGGCAAGAATGTCAATTCTTGAGAAAGAATGTTGACCCGGCTTAATACCAATGTTTTTAACTGTTGCATCTTCTGGCAAAAAGCAAAGTTACTTAAAGTAATTTTCTGCAAATTTAATGCCTTCAAGTCTGTAAATTGAGAAAGGCCCCACAGGTACGGCGCACTATCGCTGCCTTTCACAGTTAAATTGAAAATCTTTTCCGACTCAAGATTCCCTAATACACTCTCACATGCAGCATAAGATATCATAGTGGAGGGGGTAATCAAAGAAAGCGGCCACTCTTGGATATTGCCCGGAATTGAGAAATTCGTTTTCTGTAGTACGGTGCGATTCAAGTGAATGCCAAAACTTGGTTTAGCGACAGTTGCACTGTCAATTTTTTTATGCCCTTTCGCATCAAGACTATACATCCCCGCCACGTACATTATCTGAAAGTGGTCTTGAGGAAGAATTCACTTCCCAAACGTTGACTCGTTTGCAATGATTTTTATAAGATTTAGGACGCGTTTTCTCTCTTCGGATGAGGCAACCTTAAAAAAATTCTCTTTTGCCCCCATCATATCCTGTAAATATTGTTTCTGATAACCATGATCACTTGCGCGTACTAACTGATTCCAAGACTTACATACGCTAGAAAACACGACGAGCTCTGAAAACGACAATCTAGGAAATATATCTTGTTGCAGAATCTCTGACGGC
Source organism: Alphaproteobacteria bacterium (assembly GCA_044376435.1). GTDB lineage: Bacteria > Pseudomonadota > Alphaproteobacteria > JBILKX01 > JBILKX01 > JBILKX01. The sequence goes on from JBILKX010000009.1 coordinate 23,347, forward strand.
AACTGATGCATAGGGAACACCTGCACAGAGCCCGTCTGGACAAGCTCAGCCATCGCTGGTCTCACCGCAAGTGAGGCAAGAATGCCACTTACAGCTAGAAATAAATATAAAGATTTTGCTTTCATCATGATAACTCCTAAAATAATCTATTGCCTAAATAGCAATTATTTTATTATTTGTCAATAAAAAAATTTAATTGTATCATTATTAACGGTATCTTTTAAGATGGTGGATTTAAGACGGTATGATCATGAGATCATGCACATTTGACATGCGTGCCCCCTGTTGATCAACGAGCCACCCCACCTAGATCGACTACTTCGCAATCTCTATAATGATGATACTTAAACTGAAACATAACATTATGATCAAAGGTAAATTCCCCCCCTTAACGCGGTATAATCCTTGTTTTTTATAGAATCGTTGCTTAAGAGCAATGATGCAGGGAATTGTAATTGCCAAAAGTGCAAGGGCAATGGCCGCGTACCCCAGCGCCGCGATAAAGCCTTGAGGGTAAAACAAAGCAAATCCGAGGGGGATCAGATAGCTTGAGCTTGCCGTCAACATGGTTTGAGTCTTTCCGGAAATTTGAGGCCACCGGGTACGGTGATACAGGTGAAAAAAATCAACTAAGCCTATACCTACACCAAAAAATGACGTTACAATCGCAAGAAAAGCAAATATGTTAGCGACATATGATAGGCTCGGAATTAAGGTCCAATGGTTTAGCGCCTGCATCAACACACCAACATCTTGGCCGCTCGCAGCAATGGTATTAAAACTCATAGGCCCAGAGCGTGGGATAATACTGACGGTCGTGCCACACCATAAAAGATAGACGATCAGTGGCAAAAATGTTCCCCAGAAAAATGCCTTGCGAATCTTTACTGGGTCATTCTGTAAGTAGCGCATAACGCTTGGAATGCTCCCGTGGAAACCAAAAGAGGTAAAGAGAATCGGTAGCACCATGAAATTAAAGCTCACTGGCTGCGCAAAGGCTTTCTCGAGATTTATAAAAGGTAATAAATTCATAATCAAAATACTAAAGGCTAAAATTTTGACCACGACAAATAAACGGTTTACATAATCAAGCCAAGTCATCCGTAAGATTGTTGCCGTCGTAAATACGGCTGCACACCCAAGAATGACCCCTCTGACGGACAAATCAATTCCTAACACTTGTCGAAGCATCACACTTGCAACAGAAGCCATACCCGTCAAATACGCCGCCAACAAGGCAAAGAATAATCCAACCAATATAAAACTCATAAATGCTTCAGTTTTAGGACCAATCCAACGCCCGGCCAAGACGCTCACACTGACTGGCTCACCCCCATTCACAAGATTAATCTCCACATGCACTAAGCCCGCATAGTACATTAAAGCCCACATAAAAATTAATGCTAAAATCATCCCGATCGGACCGAGAGCATTGCTAACAATCGGTAAAGCTAACATCCCAGCACCAATAGTCGTGCCTGCAATAATCATCGCCGCGCCAAACGTTCTGTTCATGAATTCATCCTCAAAATGCTACCAAGCTGTAAACCTATGCTTTGGCACTGTGTTGTAAACATAAAGATTTTCGTTTATATGTCAAGGAATATTGATGATATCAAGGCTCTTTTCAGAGCATAAAAAAGCACTAGAGTAAAAATACTCTAGTGCTTTCATTTGTCCATTTATATTTATCTTAGTGCAACTTTCACAGGCACAAGTACGGTGACTTCTTTCTTTGGCGCCGCTTTAGGAGCTGGGGTTGTTGCCGTCTTAGAGCTCAGCCAGTCATACAACGCACCGACGACAGGCACAGTGAAAAACGCCCCAACCAAGAAACCGACGAGCGCCACTGGATTACTGCGCAACTCACCAGCATAGTAATACCCACCGGCTGCATATGCTGTCCATGACACCATAGAAAGCTTCGGGTAGTTTATAAACTGATTAGCCCATATTGGTGCTGTACGCCCTATCAATTCTATTATGCTAGCGGCTAGTTTAATGTTAGCTAGTTCCTTCTCGCGTTTTGCACGCTCCTGTCGTATCTTTTCATCGAACTCTTTATGTGCTTGTTTTGCATTTTCTCTGAATTCTTGATGCCTTCTCTCCGATTCTTCTCGAAATGCCCGTTGCCGTTCCTCAAAGCTAGGCTGATGACGTTGATTCGCAGGCTGACGCATGTTACTGTTTGGTTCTTCGTCTAAAGGTGGCGCAGAAGGCTGTACAGATGGCTGTACTGGCATTGGTTCATTCAAATCAGGATATAGTCTTTCATGACCACCTGCGCCTGAACCCCCGCCCGCACTTGCGTTATACTCTTCACAAGCATAAATACTATTTGTCAACAATATTAATGAAATAATCTGCTTAATCACTATAAACCTCCTTAGTGAGTGTTACTACTTATTATTTATACATCAATGCCTCGAATTCAATAGGGTTATTTATAAATAACTAATAATACTATTGAATATTTCAATATCTAAACTTGCTTTTCCGACAAGAAAACCGTCGACATTTTCTAGATTTAACAATTCATGAGCGTTCTGCAGATTCACAGAACCTCCGTAAACAACTGAATATCCTGGATATTTTTCTTTGATGACCTGATGGACTTCCTCTACGTCCTTTAAAGTGGCCGCCTTACCAGTTCCAATTGCCCATACCGGCTCATACGCAATAATTGTATTATATGCATTTGCCGCTTTAGGTAATGACAACGATAATTGTCTTTCTAATACGGAGAGCGTGTCACCAGCCTGGCGCTGGGCGAGAGTTTCCCCAACACATAAGATCGCATTCAAACCCGCTTGATGTGCCGCAGCTGCCTTCTGTGCCACGAGTTCATCAGTTTCGTGATGGTGAGTGCGACGCTCCGAATGCCCCACAATGACGTATCGCGCCCCACAATCACGTAACATTTCTGCACGCACTTCACCAGTAAACGCCCCCTCTTCAGCATGGGCAGAACAATCTTGGCCCCCAATAGCCACGCTCTGTACGTGTGCAGTCGCTACCGCGATGTATGGCGCAGGCAAACATATAATGACTTCCGTATTTTGTGACTTATATTCTATCTCCGAAAGGTATTTTTTGATTTTCTCTTGCGACCCATGCATTTTCCAATTTGCAATCATATACTTTTTCATATAAATTCCTTCTTATGTTGTGTGACGCATGCTAAGTTAAGAGGGATAGTCTTTAATGACTACACACTCAAGTGGCGTTCAACTGATATTAATAATGTAGGTTAGGTATGTTAGCAAGTCTTCGTAAACATGTTTCTTCTTGGACAGCGAAATTAATTTTGTCCGCTCTGATTATCAGCTTTGTATTTTTTTGGGGCATTGGCGATGTCTTGCGCCGTGGCGGGGGGATTGATGTCGCGCACATTGGCGATATCACGATCACTCGCACAGACTTTGCTCATGAATTGCAAGCCTCCATTAAAAAGTTTGAAGCTCACACAAACCAACCGATCACTCCACAAATGCTTTTAGAGTCTGGTCTGCCTCAACTTGTTTTAGGTGAGATGGTTAGCAGTGCCTTGATTGATAATGAAGCAACACGCCTTAGGATTGTTGCCCTTGATCACGCAATTCGCCAACAGATCCAGGAAATGCCTATTTTCCAAGGCAGTGATGGTCATTTTAATCGCAAGCGTTTACAACAAACCCTGACCGACCTTAATATGACAGAAACAAAGTTTGTCAACTTGATTCGTCGAGACCTTATACGCCAAACCTTTGTTGACAATGTGTTTGCTAAGCCGCTTTCATCACCGGATCTGATGCCGAAGTCAATCACCAATGGACTATATCAGTGGGTATTTTCGCCTAGGAAAATTAGTCTTATTAGCCTCAAAAATAGTGAAATGCCGATTGCTACCGCCCCGAGCGATAGTGAGCTTGAGAGTTTTTATCACCGCGAGGGGCAGACTCAATTTACACAACCAGAAAAACGGGATATTACTGTTGTCTGGGTTGATCCTAAAGCAAAAGCGCACACAATGCTTGTCGATAATGCGCAAATTAAGCAGTATTACGAAGAAAATCAAGCAAGCTTTGCCCAAGCAGAACGGCGTCAAGTTCAGCAAGTGGTTTTCAAAACCCGTGAACAGGCTCAAGATTTCCTTGACACCTTAAAGCAGCGCCCTAAAGATTTGTCGCGAATTGCTAAAAATTTCAAAGCTGGCTTCACCACAATTACAGCCACACGCGAAACGTTATCGCCTGTTCTTGGCAATGCAATCTTCTCAACACCGTTAGATCGTGTTTCAGCAATTATTGAACATGAAGGAAATTTTTATGTCTTCAAAACCCTTGCGATCGAGGCTGCAACTGTTCCTTCTCTGGCCAAAGTAGAATCAAGCATTCGTAAACGGCTTCAACTTGAGCTCGCTTCCCAGAAATTTGCGGAACAGGTACGCACCATTGAAGATGACTTAGCCGGGGGCAGCAGTTTAGCCGACATCACAAAGCAATATGGGCTAGCGATGGCGTCGGTAAAAGGTCTTGTCGCAGAAGGTGAGAATCGTCAGTTAGCGAATCTTCCTGAGAACCTACGCACAGAGGTCTTAAATCAGACCATGACTCTAAATCAGGGGGATACTAGCCCACTCTGGCAGGTTGGAACGGGTGAATACGTGCTTGTACACGTAGATGCCGTCACCGCAAAACATCAGCCAGATTTTAAAGAGATCAAAGAGCCACTCCTAGAGCTTTGGCGTAAGAAGCAGCGGGCCGCAGCCGCAGAGAAGCTTGCCAATACGTTGATGCAAACAGCCCGCGAGGAGTCGATGCCTCTCAGCAGTGCAGCGAAAAAGCACCAGGTATTCGTACGTGAAGACATCATCAAGCCAACTCATGAGCATGAGCAATACCCTAAAGCACTTTTGAAAGCTCTTTTCGATCTTAAAATCGGTGAAATTAAAAGTGTTTATCATGGTGATGGGGTTTATGTTGTGCAGGTACTCGAGATTCTTCCCTCTGTACAGAATAGCAAAGACTGGAATAAGCTCCACAGTGAACTGACAGACGCTTATAAAAATGATATCATCGCCGCATATCTAGCTCAGCTTCGTCAAGACTTTAAGACAACGATTAACGATGCCGCAATGCAGAGCATGTTTACGCAGCAAGGCTAAGGCGTATGCGCCCTCCCAGCATTGGCATTTGTGGCATTACTGGAAAGCTTGGACAAGAAATTGTTAGCGCTCTCAAACCCACCCTGCCCGCTGGGGGATATACGCGCAATCCAGATTTATTAACTGCGGGAATGACAAATGATCTTTCGAAGTTATATGGGCTAAGTGACGTCATTTTGGATGTTTCTCACCCTACCCTCACTCAACAAATCTGTGAAACGATTCCAAAAGGTAAATACCTTGTTATTGGAACTACAGGCCTGAGTGAAGCTATATGGGATCTTATAGCACAAACCTCACAGCGAGTGCCGGTCTTGTATAGTGCTAATTTTAGCGTCGCGATGACAGTCTTAACCCATATCTCTGGTTTGATTGCCCGTCACCTCCCTGATTATATGATTGATATTACGGATATGCATCACGCGCATAAGCGAGATGCACCTTCAGGAACAGCTCAGGAACTCGCACGCGTCATGGCAAGCGCTCGCCAATGGTCTCGTCAGCATATCAAAACGACTCTCCCGCACGGCCCACGCGATCCAGACACAATTCATATCAGCAGCCATCGAGCCGGCGGCATACCCGGTACGCATACCGTCTATTTCTCAAGCTCTCAGGAACAGCTGACGATTGCGCATCAAGCGTTTAGCCGACGAGCTTTTGCGGAGGGGGCAATTTTAGCTGCACAATGGATCCAAAAACAACCACTTGGTTTATATTCTATGGCGAATGTGCTTGGAATGAGTTAGAATAAATTCTTGTATGCTCAATGCGAGTGAATAGTTCAATGTGAAAAAGTCTATTTATGCCAACCCATACTTAGGAGGTCGTTATGGATATTGTTATTTCTGGTAAACACATAGATATTGGTGATTCACTGCGTCATCATATTCAAGACACCCTGACGCAGGTTATGGAGAAATATTTTAATTCCTCTCTCACTGCCAGCGTTGTTGTGTCGCGGGGAGACAACCATATCCGCACTGATATTGCCGTGCATATCGGACGCGGCATTTATGTCCGTGTCCATGCTGATGGCACCGCCGCTTATACTACTTATGATAATGCTTTAAAACTTCTCGAAGGTCGCTTGCGGCGATACAAACATCGGTTACGTGATCACCATCGTCGCGAGGCAAGTGACCAAGATATTAAAAGTGGCACGCACTATATCTTAACCCCAGCTGCTGATCAGGATACTCCCAGCGAAAGCAACCCTGTCGTGATCGCGGAGATGCCCACCCAAATCCTCCGCCTAAGTGTCAACGAAGCGATTATGCATTTAGAACTCAATGATATCCCTGCATATATCTTTTTTAATAAGGATCATGGGGGCTTGAGTGTTGTCTATAGGCGCACCGATGGCAATGTGGGCTGGATTGATCCTCAAATCGCGCAATCTAATTTGCAGAGTTAGGCCTTATAGGACTTATACCGAATGCAAATGAAAAAGCAGCACTGATTTTAATCATAACAAAGGGATGGTCTTATGATTTTCGATCAATACTTAAGTCAAGCAACGATTCAGCTTGATGTTTTTGCCGCGGGCAAACGTGACTTATTTCAAAAATTGGCCGCTATTGTCGCGCCTTCAGCCAACGTTATGCCCAGTGCGATTCTTGAAGCACTGATGAACCGAGAGCAGCTTGGGCCTACTAGTTGTGGACATGGTATCGCTATGCCCCATGCAATTGTTCCCGGTTTAGAACGACCTGTAATTGGTTTTGTCAGGCTTGCTAAATCGTTATTTTATTGTAATTGGGATTGTGATCCTGTTGATTTAGTATGTTTACTGCTCGTCCCCCCAACCCTCCCCCACATTACAGGGATTCAAATGCTTTCCGAAATTGAGCATCGCTTGCGTATGCCTCATGTTATTCAGTATCTACGCGACACACATAACCTTCAAAATGTGCTATATTTATTGACCGCTGATGATCCGTCCCTTCTGCCTCTAGCCGCTTAAAAGTGAAATTGTGACTTTATAAAAAGCAATAGAATTTTAAAACCTTATCTATTATAATTGTAACAATGCTTTGAAGAAAAAATCATAATGGCAAGGCATATATTGAGTAGCATGCATGGCCCACAATTTAAATCTTTCTAGATCTTTGACCCCTATGCTGCTCTCAAAAAAATTAAACATAAAAAAAGAAAAATAATAAGGTTATTTTATATTATGAAGATAAAAAATTATTTAGCTATCGCAATGCTGTTGAGTACTACTTCCCACACTGCTTTTGCTACCGAGCTCCCGAGCCTAACGGCTGAGTCTCCCAAACAGACATATCCAAAAATCCCAGCCCCATCATCAACACCGCAGCCAACTACTACTGGCGCTGTGTCGCTGCCAACGGTTACTCCCACAGACGCCCTTCCCCTTCTTCCTCGGGATCTGCAAATTGCTGAGCGCATTCGTGTCGCTGCCTCGTTTTTATTAATGGGGGGATCTTTTCTGCATTTTCTGATTGCGCCTAAAGATAAAACAAAATGGGTCGCGTCTGACTCTAAGGATCAAAGTAAGTACTCTAATGCACCCGTTTCTGAAACCAAACCCTTATATACCCTCAAACCTGCTGAACTAAATAATGCAGCCTTACAGGAAGCAAGCGTAGAATTTACCTATGTTTTAAGCGCTTGGCAAAAGTTTAAGAACTTCTTTACTGGCTCTACTCCACTTATGAACGCGATCGCGCAAAAAGTTACTGACTCCGGGGGGCATATTCTTTCAGATGAGCTAAAAACTGTGCGCGATAGCGTCACTGGCCAGATTAAAATCTTTGATAAAGAATCAGAATCTATACAAAGGATCTTAGCGGCAACTAATTCGGAAGCTCCAGCGCGATTGAAAGCACTCCAAGTCGCTGATAATGCTACGTTTGTCACACACCGCCTGCCATTAACAGCAGAGCAAAGCTTTGTACTCACTCCACAGAAAGACGTGAACGCCCTCAAGCTCACTATTCCAACAACGGGGACAAATATCGCTCTCACGATCACCACGACCGTGGGGGCGATACTTGGGGGCTATTTTTACGGCAATCCGCTGACTGTTGAAGATATGACTAAAAACCCAACATCAGGCGAAGCCGTGAAACTCGGTGTACAACTTGCCGCCGATATCGCCACGATTATCACCACCTTGGGATTGTGGTTAGTACCAAGCAGCAAATTTTACATGCCGAATTGGCTTAAAGCGCCCATCCGCTTTACCCAAAAGCATCCTGGCGTCGGATTACCCCTCCTACTGCTTGCCGGCTCAGATCTTTATATTCGCTTGCGGTTACTATATCTACAGACGAAGGATCAGTCTCCAAAGTCTTCAACTCAGAAGATAGCCTAAAGTCAGTTATCTGAAACACGCAAAAAAGCCAAGCATTAGCTTGGCTTTTTTTGCATTCTTCAGGACCGACTATTTAGGGTACGCAAACAATCCCTCCGCAAAAACCTTACCAGTGTGTGCGCCTTGCAAGGTTACCCGCGTCTGATTCCCACTCGCGTCCACCACCATCCATTGCTTTAGTTCGATGATTGGCAGCGGCGCAAATACCATCTCGATGTAGCCTTCAGAGTAAATATGTCGTAACCGTATACGCACAAGACCTTTCTCAGCAATGGCTTTCTCGACTTTAAGCTCATTGCCCAGCATGATTTTAGGCTGTAGCAACACTGCAGCTGGGGTATCGCTTAACGCCAGATAGTTCGCTTCGCGTGTGTCGCGATTGTAATGAATGAGGTATTGATCGCGGGCGATGATCTGGAGCGGATTCGGTGGCGCGTAATCCAAACGCATCAACCCCGGCCGTGACAAATAAAAGACGCCTTCATCCAAAGAACCATCGGGATTTTCCTGTAGAAACTGCGCTTCCACAGTTGTCAGGTTATTGATATAGTCAATATAGGGTGCCGGATCTATACCAACAGCTAAGGCGTACCCTATCATACTGCAGTACACCCACACGTATGTGCATATCTTCATCATTCTACTCATTTTTACGCCCCTATTACTTCACGCTTGCCCACGTGATTCGCTTGACTGACAATCCCACGCTTTTCCATCAGCTCGACCATACGTGCGGCACGATTGTAGCCGATCTGCAAATGACGTTGCACAAAGCTTGTCGAGGCTTTCCCTTCGCGTCGAACAAGCTCCACCGCTTGCTGATAAAGTGGATCATCACTCCCGCCACTGCCTTCACCCCCCTCTCCTTCTGCATCTGCGTCTGGATCCTCGGTAATACTTTCGACATAAGTCGGCTGGCCTTGAGATTTGAGAAACGCGACAATCTGCTCAACCTCTGAATCACTGACATATGGGCCATGGACACGCATGAGGCGTCCGCCTGGCGCCATGTAGAGCATATCTCCTTGCCCTAAAAGCTGTTCGGCGCCTTGCTCACCCAGGATCGTGCGGCTATCAATTTTTGATGTCACTTGGAAACTAATCCGTGTCGGGAAGTTCGCTTTGATGGTCCCGGTGATGACATCGACAGATGGACGTTGAGTCGCCATGATGAGATGAATGCCGGCTGCCCGCGCCATTTGCGCGAGGCGTTGCACTGCCGACTCAATTTCTTTACCGGCCACTAACATTAAATCTGCCATTTCATCGACAACAACCACAATATAGGGCAGGTGCGTCAACTCAAGCGCCTGGTTTTCCACAACGGGGCGTCCTGACTCGGGATCAAAGCCGGTTTGGATCTTACGCGTGAGAATTTCCCCTGTTTCACGCGCTTGGGTAATCCTCGTGTTGTAGCCAGCGATATTCCGTACCCCCAGCTTTGACATATCCCGATAGCGATTCTCCATTTCACGGACAACCCACTTTAAGGCCACGATCGCTTTTTTAGGATCGGTCACAACCGGGCTTAATAAATGCGGAATATCATCATAGACTGACAGCTCCAACATTTTGGGATCGATCATGATAAACTTACATTTGTCAGGGGGCAATCGGTATAGTAATGATAAAATCATGGTATTAATAGCCACAGATTTACCCGAACCGGTGGTTCCTGCCACGAGCAAATGCGGCATCCGTGCTAAATCTGCAATCACTGGCGCCCCGCCAATGTCCTTCCCCAGGACAAGCGGCAGCATCCCAGAATTTCTTTCATAGGTCGGCGTGCTTAATAATTCACGCAAATACACGGTCATGCGCTGGGGATTTGGAATTTCAATACCGATAACATTCCGTCCTGGGACCACAGCCACCCGTGCCGAGACCGCGCTCATGGAGCGCGCGATATCATCGGCTAAACTAATCACCCGAGCCGATTTCGTCCCGGCTGCGGGACGGAGCTCATACAATGTCACCACCGGACCTGGATTAATCTGTACGATATCACCGCGCACACCAAAATCACCTAAGACTGCCTCTAGCTCTTTAGCCCTCTCCCTATGCAGCACCTCATCGATCATGGGTAATGTTGGCGTTTGTTTTGGCATTGATAATAAATCTAAGCCTGGGAGCTCGTACTGGCTGTGACGATTTTTAAACGCTAACGTGTTTGATTGCCCACCCTTAGCCGCCGCTCTTGGCTTGCGGAGTACAGCCTCCTCCATATCGTCATTAAAAAGACTCAAGCGTATGGCAGGTTGGGGGGAAGCTGCTTGCGCATTCATGGTATCTATGGATGAGTCTAGATGAGTGTCATGGAAATCATCATAAGCGGGATCAGCGTAAATTGTATCGTTTTGAGCCTGTTCCATCAAGTCTTCAGCAGATTGTCTTCCCTGCACCCTAAAGACACGCTCGCCCATGTGATTTGCATAAGGAGGAGTTGTTAAAACAAGGCGAGACGACTGACTTTGCCACTGTCTACCCCAGTACAGGAGTGTTTCCTTTAAATGGTGACGGTTGACCCATAAATCCATGATAATAGCGGCGCCAAGCGTCACAGTGCCACGAACCTGAGCAATTGTAAGCTGCATTGAGTACCCAAGAGCACCAAGCCCCACAGATAAGACACTCAAAGCGATCACACCAATATGTATACCGCCGCCACCTAAGCCGTGGATCCAATCCAGCAGTTGACCACCAAAAACTGCGCCTAAAATCCCCCCGTGTGTGCAATTCAAGGCCATCCCAGGGACGAAGCTAGGCACAGCAAAAGCCATTGCTGTAAAGACAATACCAGGAAATGCAAAAACCATCCGACCTATCAAGCCTATGGCAACGCCGTCTGTCCATAAAAGCCACGCCCACCTTGTCAATATGAACGGCACCAGCAAAGCCGACCAGCCTAGCCATTGCCAGCCTAAATCCGCGATGATTGCCCCCCTAACTCCCGCCCAGTTTCGCACTGGACCAGAGAGCGCCGCGCTTAAAGATGGATCAGCAGGATGATAGCTCACCAGGGCTATAAACACTAAAAAACTGGCGATTGCCATCATTAATGCAGCGAATTTTTGAGTAAATTCCAAAAGCAGATAAATTAATTTACGTACCATATTAAGTTAAATTTCAGTCAATCATTTTTTTTATTCTAGCACAATATACAGGATTTTTACTTAAGTTATGTCAGTGTTGCTAGAGGACTGCACCAAAACCTGTGTAAGCTCTGGAAGCTCAGTAAATACATAATCCCTGATCCAGTGTTCAAGCTCATTCATATGCTCCTTAAAAAAATGACAGGCTTTGTTAATTTCATGATAAGTGACTGCGGCTCCTTGCTGCTTAAGTGTATTTGCGAGATTTACGACTGATTGGGGCACCACAATCTCATCCTCAGTACCTTGGATAATTACTCCCTTTAGCGGCACTTGAGCAAGAAAATCAAAGCTATACATACTCGCTGGTGGACTCACGGCAATAAATCGTGTCGGCACCACCTGACACGCAACAAGCTGCAATGCAATCCAGGCCCCGAACGAAAACCCTGCTATCCAGCAACTCATCGCCTCTGGATGCTGCTCTTTAAGCCATTGCAAAGCCGCAGCCGCATCTTGAAGCTCCCCAACCCCGTGATCATAGGCCCCCTCAGAGTGACCAACACCGCGGAAATTGATGCTCAGCGTATGAAATCCCGCAGAGAATAAGGTTTGGTGGACTCTATAGGCAACTTTGTTATTCATTGTCCCCCCATGCTGAGGATGGGGATGTAAAACAAGCGCAACAGGAGCTTTGGCGGCGCTTGTATGTGCATGGTAGCGACCTTCCAGACGCCCGCCAGGCCCTCTTAATGTGACTGCAGCCATTGCTGTTTTTTACCTTTCTTACGCTCAAGCATCACTCAAAAGTCATTAAAGATAATTAATTAACCCTGGTAAACAAATTGTTGACTATTTTAGTCATAAAATATACTATCAACATGATTTACGACCATATTGCTTCTTAATATTGGTTTTGGATTCTATCGGATTAATGTTTTAAAGTCTACGATGAACTTAAGTACTAAAGGACGTTACGCGGTTATGGCTCTTGCTGATCTTGCCCAGCGCAGCACAGATCAAGAGCATAATATTCGCCTCAGCGAAATTGCTGAGCGCCAAGATATTTCGCTGCTATATCTTGAGCAAATCTTTGCCAAACTTAAGCGACAAGGAATCGTTGAATCTGCCCGAGGCCCGAGCGGCGGATACCGCCTGGCTAAATCCGCGAGCCAAATTTCTATTGCAGAAATCTTATACGCCGCTGATGAGCCGATTAAAATGACCCGTTGCTCCTCGGAGCAGCACTGCACAAAGACTGATAGTGTCTGCGATATGCATCATCTTTGGGCCACTCTTGAACAGCGAATTCATAATCAACTCCACACCATTAACCTTTCCGAGATCGTTCATAATCGCTACCGCACCGTTAAAGCTTTAGGCACATCCGTTTATCTTGATTATAATGCTTCCGCACCCTTACGCCCTCAGGTTAGAGCCGCTCTATCTGAGGCGCATTCACTCGTGGGCAATCCTTCATCGGTACATCAATTTGGACGACGCACCCGCCAACTTGTAGAAATAGCCCGCACTCGTGTTGCCACCCTCCTTGAGGTAAAGCCAGCACAGATCATTTTCACAAGCGGTGGCACAGAAGCGAACACCCAGGCCATACGCGGACCCTGGGATAGCGGTAAGGTCACGGCAGTCTTGATGTCGGCTTTAGAGCACGACTCAGTCACGCGCGCGGTTCCCCCGGGGATGTTAGGGCACACGATCCCAGCAACTCGCGCCGGCACAATCGATATTGATATACTGGAAAAAATGCTGCAACAAAACAGGTACCCCTGCTTGGTGTCAGTCATGCATGCGCATAATGAAACGGGTGTCATTCAACCCATCCAGGATATCGCTAAGCTTGTGCATGCTTATGGAGGATGGCTCCATTGTGATGCCGTGCAGACTTTTGGCCGACTCCCATTTACCTTCGATGAGCTTGGGGCTGATCTGATCTCCGTTTCTGCCCACAAATTAGGTGGCCCTAAAGGCGTTGGGGCGCTCATTGTGCGTGATAATTTAGCCATTGACGCTGTGCTGAAAGGTGGCGGCCAGGAGCATGGGCGGCGCGCCGGCACCCAAAATGTTGAAGGTATCATAGGGTTTGGGGTTGCCGCGGTTGATGCGATTCAAGATGACCAACACCAGATTAGTCAATGGCGCGATCAAATTGAGACAAGCCTCCGGAAAATTTGCCCCGATTTAGAGATTTTTGGCCTAGAGAGCGTACGCCTCGCAAATACCACTTGTCTGACAATGCCAGGTGTGCTTAACGAAACTCAGGTGATGGCTTTTGATTTAGAAGGCTACGCCGTAAGCGCTGGCGCAGCTTGCTCATCGGGCAAGGTGCAGGCTTCCCAAGCTTTGATGGCGATGGGTGTAGCTGAACATACAGCCAAAACCGCGATTCGCGTCAGCCTTGGGTGGCAAACGACTGAAGCAGATGTCACCGGTTTCATTGACACATGGCAGAAAATTTACGCACGCCATCAACAGATTGCTTCATAATACGAGGAGATACATACATGACCATTTTAAACAATAACCTCTCCGAATCACCTCAGCAGATATATTTAGATTATCAGGCCACAACCCCCTGTGATCCACGCGTCGTTGAAGCGATGCTGCCGTATTTCTATGAAAAATTTGGCAATCCCCACTCTCGCAATCACCACCACGGTTGGCAGGCCGAGGAAGCTGTAGAGCAAGCGCGCACACAAATTGCTCAAGCTATTGGCGCCGATGAACGCGAGATTATTTTTACCTCCGGCGCAACAGAAGCAAACAATCTCGCTATTAAAGGTGTAGCTCAATTCTACAAAGCTGAAAAACGGCATATCATTACTTGTGTTACCGAGCATAAGTGTGTTTTAGACAGCTGTCGTCATCTCGAGCAAGACGGATTTGAGGTCACATATCTCCCTGTGGCTCCGAATGGGTTAATTCGTCTTGAGGACTTACGGGCGGCTATTCGCCCACAAACTGCACTGGTTTCGATTATGGCTGTCAACAACGAAATTGGCGTCATCCAACCGCTCGCAGAAATTGGGCGGATCTGCCGCGATCACGGGGTATTTTTTCATACTGATGCAGCTCAAGCATTGGGGAAAATTCCCTTGGATGTGGAGGCGATGAACATTGACCTTCTCAGTATTTCTGGTCATAAAATTTATGGTCCTAAGGGGATTGGCGCCTTGTATGTCCGCCGCAAACCCCGGGTACGACTTGCGGCACTTATTCATGGCGGTGGTCAGGAGCGTGGCATGCGCTCTGGGACGCTGCCAACACCTTTATGTGTTGGCCTTGGCGCGGCTGCAGAGCTGTCAGTCCGTGAAATGGCGGAAGAGAGCCAACGTATCACTAAGCTACGCGATCGTTTCTTTGCCCATCTTCACAATCAACTGGAAGACATCTATGTGAATGGCGACGAGACTGTACGCATCCCTGGAAACATTAACATCAGCTTTGCGTTTGTTGAGGGTGAAGGCCTAATGATGGGGATTGGGAACATTTCGGTATCCTCTGGATCAGCATGCACCTCAGCATCTCTTGAGCCATCTTATGTTCTACGTGCGCTTGGGGTGAATGAAGAGCTCGCCCATACATCCTTACGCATTGGCATTGGCAGGTTTACAACTGAGGCCGAGATCGATCATGCGGCGCAAAAAATTATCAGCGCGGTGAATCACTTGCGGTCAATGAGCCCGCTTTGGGAAATGCATAAGCAGGGCATAGATTTGACAACCGTTCAATGGGCTGCCCATTAATCTAATAAAGAAAGGATCACACCATGGCTTACAGTAATCGCGTTTTGGACCATTTTAATAACCCACGTAATGTTGGGAGCTTCGCCCCAGAAGAAAAGAACGTCGGAACTGGCCTTGTCGGGGCACCAGCTTGTGGGGACGTCATGAAACTACAAATCAAAGTCAGCGAAGATGGCATTATTGAAGATGCAAAATTTAAAACATTTGGCTGTGGCTCAGCCATTGCCTCAAGTTCTTTAGCAACTGAATGGATGAAAGGCAAAACTTTAGAAGAAGCATGCCAGATTAAAAATAGCGAAATAGCGGCTCATCTAGCGCTTCCTCCGGTGAAAATTCACTGCTCAGTGCTTGCAGAGGATGCGATCAAAGCAGCAATTGCTGACTATCAAAGTAAAAAGAGCACCTGATGACATCAGCGCCGCCCCTTTTCACACTCACCGACGCTGCAGCCTCACGCATCCTAGCGCTTATGCAGCAACGCGAAAAGCCTGCAAACGGATTGCGCATCAGTGTTAAGTCGCGTGGCTGCACAGGATTGCGCTATCATCTGGAATATGTTGATGAGCCGCTCCCTCAGGATGAGCTTTTAGAAGACAAAGGCGTTCGTCTGTATATTGATCCTAAGGCCGTTCTATTTATTATCGGCACGCAAATGGACTTTCAAGAAGACGCCATTCAGTCTGGATTTGTTTTCAGGAATCCCAATGAAAAGGGCCGCTGTGGGTGCGGAGAATCATTCCACGTTTAAAGCGCGAGAATTATATATTTCAGTATCTCTTAATGTAAAAACTCTGCGTCATGGACATCAATCTGGCCAGTATGCGTCCATGGCACATGGGTTAAGTTGACAGAGTGCACATCTGCCTCAATAGAGGCACGCCAGAAATCTAAAAAGCGCTGAATACGCGGGAACAGCGGCCCAATATCCTTAGTTTGCCAAATAAATGATTGTAATAATAAAGGATAGTCCGGCATATAATAAAGCACTTCTGCTGTCACTAAGCAAGGTGTCTGATATAAGGCAGTCGGTTGGTTACACGTAATAATCATCCTTGTGGCTCCTAAGATTACTTTGATGTCAAATTACGCTGTATCCTAGAGCCATGCGCTTAACAGATAATTAATCCTAAATTTTTACTTAATAGCAGAATACACCCAAATTTTCGCACAAACCAAGCATTTTCTTGTTTTGTGAATACTTCAGAATAGACTGAGTAGCATGTATTATTATTCTTCTTGACTGGCATGATGCAAATATCCACAATGCATAATAATATGTCTTAAAAGGTAAAAAGTATGTCTTTTTTTAAAATTTTATATAAAACTTTATTGATCCTCTTGGTCTTGCCTAATTTAGTTTTTGGACAAACGGGGTTACCTTCGCCTATAACCACAGAATCTTCCCCAAACCACCTGAAAGCACAACAACTCTCTTTATCCCCTGATGCCGTTACAAAAATATCTACTGTACAAAAGCCGAAAGTGGCTTATAGCCGGAGAAAATTGTATGGGTTGATGACAGGAGGCTTTGCGATTACCCTGAGCGTGCTAAGCTATGTATGCTATCGAAAATTTACGCAGTGGCAAGACATTCCGCAAAATCAATCTAGTATCATCCCTGACAAACAGCCACAACCTTCTCAAGAGGCGGACCTACCGCTAACATCTTCCCATAGCCTCTTACCAGCTTCTCAAGAGGCGGACCTACCGCTAACATCTTCCCAGAGCCCCTTACCAGCTTCTCAAGAGGCGGACCTACCGCTAACATCTTCCCAGGGCGCCTCAGCAAAAGACAGCGGATCTCACTTGGAAAATATACCCCTTGATATCTTGGGCATCATCCTGACTTCAACAGGAGATCACAGAACAAACATGAATCTTGCCGCCACAAGTAAGAAACTACGCGAATTAATAGTGAAGATTTACTCAGCATCCCCTATAGCTTACTTTAAGTTATATTCTCAATCCCATAACCTTTATAAGGCCCAAAATCAAAACTGTTTTGTCCCTGAGCTTGATACAAAATTACTCGATTGCGCCCAACGCTCTAACCCACTTCTGTGGTTTTTTCATTATAGTATACCGCGACTTTTCTTAAATGGTGAGTTACCCCTTCCATACATTCACGCATTTTTTAAAGAATTAGAGAACTTAAAATCAGCTTCCCCTCAAGTTTTTGCCAAGCTTTCGGACGACATTAAATCATCGATATTACCCATTAACATTGTCCCCACGATGCCAAACCCTCCAGAATCTAATCAGGATCATAACACCGCTCAGCACCACTGTCTGCAAGCCATTACAACTTTTGTAACCAAGCTTCCTCAATTAGATTTTAAGCTTCCTGCCTCTAAAATCGCGATCTCTTTTTATAATACGACAAATAAGTTAACTCATGTACAAGGTCGTATGGCAGTGACAGGCGAGAATAGAGGCCCATATAATGGATTAATACTTAATGCGCTTCAGGCATTTTATACACAAAATCCACAGCTTACTTATATTAAAATAGAGGGGAAAAACTATTACTTGAAAGACACCCTTTATCTTGCAGGCGCTTCTCCTGCGGCGTCATCTACAAATTTACAAACTTTACACATTACTTATAATGGCTTATTCCCTATAATCCATAACAGTGCCTTTCAGATGGTGGGCGCTTTTCAAGAAATGGCGATTGAAGTATGCGATCCAAAAAAAATTAAGTGGCACGGCAACGTTGCCTATCTGTTTTTGGAAAACTTCAACCCATATTCTACGCCGCGAAATTTACGATTACTCAATTATGTGTTTCCAAAACAAGCTTATACCCCTGATGAGGAAGATTGTCCAAATTACTATCTTAGAAAGTATAGCGTAAAGAATTTTTTTAAAGCACCCGAGTTTTGGATAAGAGATAATTAATTAATTGATATTGTTAATAAAAAGAATGTGAGCTACCCTATTTGTTCGGAAAAAAAAGAGGAAGCTCACATGAAAAAAGATAT
>JBILKX010000035.1:0-15023 GCA_044376435.1 Alphaproteobacteria bacterium
GAACTTTTCTGTGGAGGTCAGTATCATGCATATCTGTCAAGCCTTTGAATGTATTACCTATACAGTCTATTCAAACACTTAACTTATGTCATCTCTTTTTTTTCATTCACCCCCGTGAACGGTTACCGCAAGGTATTGTGTAGGTCATCAAGTGCTGGAGGGTATACCCCATCTTCCACAGCTTGGTGAGCCTGATCGTCTTTATAAGCCGCTGCCTCTCATGTCGCTTTGTTTCCGGGGGACTTTAGAGGACTTCTAGCCGGCACATTGCCATTGGTATGAGGCTGAGGCGGATTCTGGGTCTTGTGTCTGGCCCTGTGAAAGACTTTCTGAGCGAGCTTAAATATCAGACTGGCGGCAGCGACGACAGCGGTTGTGGAAGCTATGTAATAGAAGACCGGAGTTTGGGCGGGAGGCTGTGCCGCCGGTGCTGGAGCTGGAGCTGGAGCTGGTGCTGGTGCTGGAGCCGGTGCTGGAGCCGGTGCTGGTGCTGGTGCTGGTGCTGGTGCTGGTGCTGGTGCTTGATCACTGATGACATAATCGGAATTAAGAGTGCCCCTGATGGTGACACCCGGTCTGACATGAATAGGCTGAGGATTTGCAGGGTTTTTAATGGTTTGCTTACAGTGTAAATACTTTAATGAGGTTAACCGTGTAAAGATCGTTAAATCTGTCGTGTGGCTTAGGTCAGCATTGGAAAGAGTGAGGGTGTTAAGTTGGCTCATATGAGTAATATGTTCCAGGAGGGATTGATTAATATTTGTGCAGTTTGATAAATCGAGCCATTGCAAACTTTTGCTCTCTAATTTGCTTATGTTGGATAGATCGGTATCGTTTAAACATAATCCTTGAAGCTGGGGAAGCGCTTTAACAACGTTTATCCAATCTTTAGAAAGAGGAATAAGCGATTTTGATATATTTAATGTATTTAGGTTGAGTAGGGCCGCAACGTTATCAATGCCATCGGTTATGGGGTTGCCGTCAAGGCTTAAACCGCTTAAAATTTTTTTTAAGCCTTTGATAGTGGGATGAATAGAAGTGATTTTCTGTTCTCTCAAGTCAAGAGTTATACCTGTGGTGGGCTGATTTTCTAGATGCTTAATATCGTCGGGGGTAAAAATCGGAAACAGCTCAATATGTTCTGTTATAGTCTCGTCGGTATAAGAGCCATAACAAATTGTGGATGGTTTT
This sequence comes from Alphaproteobacteria bacterium, assembly GCA_044376435.1. Lineage (GTDB taxonomy): Bacteria > Pseudomonadota > Alphaproteobacteria > JBILKX01 > JBILKX01 > JBILKX01. The sequence continues at coordinate 1,192 of JBILKX010000035.1, forward strand.
AACGCATGCATCCGATAGAACGGATCTTTTGTCCTTACTAAGTGAATAAATGCAATATAATGTTGTAGGTTAAAGTTTCCTTTCTCGATTACCGCTTTTGCAAGGTGTAGCGCAAACTCAATGTTGATCATCTGGGATATATCCGTCTGATATTTTTGAAATTCACTAAGGCTAAGTCCTGAATTTTTTATGTGCGTTATTATCTTAGGGATGTCTAATCCTGTGAAGGGGTCGTTCGGCTTATTGGTAAAATTAAAAAACTGAGTAACATATTTTCTTCTGCTCGTTAGGTCTGGGTCAGCTGACGAGTTGCGCGCAGGAAATCCTAGGCTATACAAAATAGGCACTCGACCCCGTAGATAGACCATATACAAATTGATGAAGTCTCCTGGAGTTAAATATTTGGCAATTTCTCCACCAATATCCAATGGTAAAAACCTTTTCGGTCCTGAATCATCTATCAGATGTTGATTCAAGAAAGTTGAGATTACCCTGCATTGATACTGGTGGGGGGTTAATGGTGCTACGCTCGTCACTATTTCACTAGCAATCGGGCAACTGTAATGATTAAGACTACAACCCAAAAACATTAACACTAGTAATTTAACAAAGCTTTTCATACATCCTACAGTCTTCATAACGTTAGCAAACGCAAATCCATGCCTTAAAATTTGCTAAAAATTAGTACATCTCACCGTAACTAATATTATATTGAATCAAGACAAGTCAATTCTTATTTGACAATAATTTTGGCGGGCTTGACTAATAATACAATTTTTTGATTATTTTATACAACAGTAAAGCGTGAAAATGCCCTATATTAAACCTGCTTCACCCATTAACGTGTTGAAATGGCAGAATAATATATTGACGCGCGGCAACAAAAAAATAAGTCATTGAAATACATAAAAAATCACTGAAAGGTAAAGTTTAAAAGTGACAATTTTGCAAAATTTAACGATAAAGTAAGACTAAAGCGCTATATTAAAATTATCTAAAAGGCAAAGAGAGTTTTTTATGCGCGATACATATTACGATTCCATCATGTTAATAGAACGGCTGCACCGATTGTTCTTAGATGTTATTAAACAAGAATTAGATCGGATGCGTATTTATGATATTAACAATGTGCAGTGCTTACTAATTTACAATATTGGGGACAGTGAGTTATCCATTGGAGAGCTCTCAACCCGTGGGTACTACATGGGGACAAATGTGTCATATAATTTGCGCAAGCTCGTGGAGTATGAATATGTCATTCAACAACCCTCCTTGCACGATAAGCGCTCCAGTACGATCAAGCTTAGTCCTAAAGGCATTGAACTACATCAAAAAATGCAGAAATTACTGAAAGAACACCAACAACTCCTCGAAGAATCTAAAGTCACAGCTCAGTCTCTTAAGGATACCTTAGCTGACTTAAAGCAACTTGAGCAAGTTTGGTCAGGAATTCTTGCGCGTCAAAGTATCTTTAGGTCTTAACACTTCTTAAGTCTCGAATTTTTCACATTGAACTCTCTAAAGCACGCTTTAATAAACTATAAGCGGCATTGATCTGCTTGAGTTTTTCTTCAGATTTGCGGCAGCCTTGACGGCGGTCAGGATGATATTCCTTGGCGAGAAGTCTGTATTGTTGCTGTAAGCTATCTGATGTAATCGGTTGGGTTAACTGCAAGACCTTTAAAGCCTCGATGTGCTCATGTTGATGAAATTGGGGGGGGTGAGGGATTGCATGATGATTGCCCGGCTGCGCATCACCATCGCCAACCACATGGAATTGCCCCTGGCTGTAAAGATGCAAGAGAATCATATCCCGTAAGGTCGGCATTTTCCCAAGAGGCCAGCTGGGGCGTTCCCACACGAAGTCAGATCGTCGCGATTGTTCAATTTCCCAACCACTCATACCATCATAATAATTCCAAGAGGCATTATAAGCTTTTACATGGTCTAGACAAAACCAATAATACTCTTTGAGGTTGTCACGAGATTTTGGCGCGCGGTGCGTACCCAAGTTTGGACATCCCTCAATGTCACACGGGCGGCAGGAAGAGAATGTTTGCTTGTTTTGACGCTTTGCCACCCACGATCCTTTATGGTATATCTAAGATTCACAGACAATATATCATAACAGGTATCAGATCTTGTTAAGAAAAGCAAACCCTTCAACTTGCCCGATGGTAGGCGCGAAAGATAGATTATGACAGCAATGGTGTTTCCCGGTGGAATGATTTCCAAACAACTTGTACCGTTGGTACTAATTCTCCTAAATTTTGCGACAGGGTTAGTGATTGATATATATACGCCGTGTTTGCCGTCGATACAGGAGTACTTCCACGCCAGTCAGCTGCAGGTAAGGTTGACGATGATTATGCTCTCAACCGCAGCGACAATCGGCATTCCGTTTTGGGGGCCGTTGTCAGATCGTTTTGGGCGAAAAACCATTCTGTTGATTGGACAATTTATTTTTATTCTCGGTCTTTTAGGGGCGATTTTTGCATCTAGCATTGAAATGCTGATTGGGTTTCGCTTTGTCCAAGGGGTCGGAACGAGCGCGATTGGAGCTGTGAGTTTTGCGATGATTAGCGATTGGTTTAAAGGCCCGACACGGCTCACGTACTTTTCGTATATAGGGGCGACGATTACGCTAACGCTTGTGATTGGTCCCTTAATTGGGGGATATTTGCATGATAATTGGCAAGGGTGTTTTATAATTGTTCTTGTCATGGCTATTCCCGGATTTTTGGCGCTTATGTTATGCCCAGAGTCTTTAACTGATCGCCAACCGTTCAGTGTCGGGCGTACATTCCGGACGTATCTACAAATGGCGACATCCTTGCCGTGCATAGGGTATGCAGCCTTAGCCCCCTTGCTCATAGGCGCGTTGGTCTCTTTCGCCGTCAATGGTGCCTTTTATTACATGGTGGATCTTGGGATGGATCCTAAGGTTTATAGTTGGCATCAAGCATTCATCATGTTAATCAATACGGTGGCTAATATTTCTGCGGGTCGTCTCGTGGGGCGATGGGGTGAAGGCAGGCTTATTGGAATCTCATTAATTCTCCTAGGCATAGCAGTTGTAGGGTTATTGATCATAGGGCTGGGGTCTATGAGTGTGCCAATTTTAATTACAGGGTGCATCAGCTTAATCTCAACGGCTTTAGGATTCAGTTTCTCAATTTACTTAGGTCGTGCTATGGCAGTTTATCCAGATTTTGTTGGCGCTGCCTCATCATTTATTTCGTTACTCCGATCGTTAATTATCGGCATAACAATTGCCGTAAGTGGATGGTTTTATAATCACGAAGTGACGTCGGTTACGATTTTACCAATAATTATAGTGGCTGTATTTTATTTGATTTTATGGCAAATTTCGCGTAAATAGTTTACAAGTATTGAAAGAATTATTTGACTTAAATGATTTAATCCTCAAATATGATACATCGATTTTTGTATAGGTAATGTTTTGTGAATGATTATTATTAAATTATTGTTAATATTTCTGTTAAATGCCTGCGCGGCTACTGTAGAAGCGGTGAACGGGCAGCCGTCTTCGTCTAATCCGTATGCCTTAGGGGCAACATGTGTGTACGGGATTGTCGGGTCGGGTTTGTTAATAAAGGGTCTGGATGGAGTCTCAGGTGGTCTTATAAGTGATGGCCTGGCGGATGTATTAGATCATACCAATAAGAAGTCTTTGGTCCGTCGGCTACGCGCTCATGCCGATAGTTATGCTAAAGAGGAGGAGAAAAGCCCGCTTAAAGCTTGGTCTAGGTATATTGGGTTATTGCTTGGTTCTGCTGTATCGATATCTATTGCCTACCGCACGTGGCGCCAACAAAGTATCTTGCAGCCGTATCAACAAGCTTACAAAACCCTCCTGGCGTCTAGTGTTGTGCGAGGGTGTGCCACATTAGGGTATCTAATGGCCAGTGTGGCGTTCATCTTCCGAGGGCTCGATGGTATCTCCGGGGGAGCTCTCGGAGAATTTATGTCCGATTTTCTCGACGATTGTGGATGGAAGTCGGGGGCAAAATGGTTCCGTGATCAATCTGCAGGTCTGATGCGGTATGAGGAGAAAGCGCCTATAAAAGCCTGGCTGGGATATTTTGCTAACTGTTTTATCGGCGGTCTGGCGATTGTCTCTGCCTATCAGACATGGTCGTACGGTATAGACGCGCCTTATGTTAAGGTATATAGGATGGTTCACACAATGTGCCACACAATGTACCGGGGGGGGCGTCGATTGTGCATTGAGCGCCTGATTGCGTGGAAATGGTTAGAGCCCTCTGAAAAAAATATGAAATACTACGCAGAAGTGGATTGGTTTAACAGGTATGCTTATAGCTTGAATCAAGCGCAGCCAAGTGTTCACGAAATTTTCAATCCGCTTAATGCAAAAATTACGAATACGAACTGGTCGGTTATCAGTCAACTAGACTATGTTAAGAAACAGACAGAAATTCTGAACTATTGGCGACAAAATCCCGGGAATACTGTCATTTCTAAGAATATGATGAAGACTTTTCAAGCGAACACCGGGGAATTTTTTGAAGGTCTATCAAAACAGGGGCGTGGGACTGAAGTCGCTCATAAGGTTGTTGTCGAGATTAATAAAAGCATTTTTGGTAAACTTGGCATAGAGCAGACCAGTGAACTCGCATTGCAACTGGGTAGTGGAGCGGTGAAGGATGTGAAACCTTACAAAATATTAAGTGATTTGAGCAAGTATGCCTATCGCTTTAGTCAATCGCAGCCAAGTATTCACGAGATTTTCAATCCGCTTACTGCAGAAGTTACTGAGACGAATTGGCCGGTTATCAGCCAACTAGACTACGTTAAAAAACAGACAGCAGTTCTGGACTATTGGCGAGAAAATTCCAGTAATAATATAATTGCTCAGAATATGATGAAAACTTTTCAATCTAATGTGGTGAAGTTTTTTGAAAGTCTATCAAAACAAGGGCTTGGGACTGAAGTTGCTAATAAGGTCATTGTAGACATTAACGAAAGAATGTTGGCTGACCTTGGTATGGGTCAGGTTCCTGAGATCTCATTGCAACTGGGTGGCGAAACCGTAAAGCCGGGCAAGCTTGAAGCATAAGTCATCTGGTTCACGACAATTTCCCACCCACATTGAACTAAAAATGGATGACGCGCCCATAGGCATCAAGCACCGACTCATGCATCATTTCGGATAACGTCGGATGTGGAAACACGGTGGTCATCAGTTCAGCTTCCGTGGTTTCCATCGTCTTGGCGACAACAAATCCTTGGATGAGCTCCGTCACCTCAGCCCCAATCATATGCGCGCCTAAAAGTTCGCCGGTTTTTGCATCAAAAATTGTCTTCACCAGGCCTTCAGGTTCACCGAGGGCGATGGCTTTGCCATTGCCCATGAACGGGAATCTGCCAACGCGCACTTCACGGCCGCTGGCTTTAGCTTTAGCCTCAGTAAGTCCGACGCTCGCAATTTGCGGCAGGCTATAGGTGCATCCTGGAATATTGTTAATGTTGAGCCCGTGCGCTTTGTGGCCAGCAATATGCTCAACACAAATAACACCTTCGTGGCTGGCTTTGTGAGCTAGCCACGGGGCGCCGGTTACATCGCCAATGGCATAGATCCCAGGCTCATCGGTGGCGCACACAGAATTTGTCACGATATGACCTTTTTCTAGCTTTATCTTGGTTTTTTCCAGGCCAATATTTTCGGTGTTGGGCACGATGCCAGCCGCACAGATAACCCGATCCGCTGTAATGGTAACGGTGCCAGTCTTTGTCTTAATGTGGGCCTCAACCTTGTGTTTGCCTTTGGTTATTTTTTCAACAGTGGCCCCAGTATGGATAACGATCCCTTGTTTTTCAAAGGTTTTGCGCGCGAGGGCTGAAATCTCTTCGTCCTCGACTGGTAAGATACGGTCTTGCATCTCGACCACGGTTACCTCGGCGCCAAGGTGGCGATAAAAGCTAGCAAACTCGATACCAATGGCCCCTGAGCCAATCACTAAAAGCGATTTTGGCATTGTTGTGGGGACCATAGCTTCGCGGTACGTCCAGATAAATTCACCATCAGGTTCTAGGCCTGGGAGGATGCGCGGGCGAGCGCCTGTTGCAATAATAATATTTTTGGCCGTGATCTCATGGGTGGCTTTCTGGTGGGCATCGGTAACGCGCAGAACCCAAGTAGACGACGCTTTGCCGCTAATCGTGCCATGGCCGTCAACCACAGTGACCTTATGCTTCTTCAGCAAGTGCTTGACGCCGCTGGCAAGCTTGGCGGCAACATCGCGGGAGCGTTGGACAATCTTACTCATGTCAAAGTTAACGCTCACTTTCTGGAGCCCAAAGTCTTCAGCGTGGCGCATGAGGTGCGCAACTTCTGCGGTGCGGAGTAGGGCCTTTGTCGGGATGCATCCCCAATTTAAGCAAATGCCCCCCAGATGTTGCTTTTCAATGACAATTACTTTTTGTCCTAATTGCGCGGCACGGATGGCGGCAACATAGCCACCTGGTCCGGCTCCCAACACTACTAAATCTGCGACGAGTTTATCCATTGTTTTTAATCCATAGGTCTTGTTAATCGTTATTATGAATGTACCTGCCCATCATAACGACTTTTCAACAAAAGTGCGACAAAAATCCACTTTTCCATTTGGATTGGGTATAGTACGATCATGCGACTTTCTTTTTACGGCATACCAGTATACAATTAAGATATTTGAATAAGGTATTGATCCTTGGGGCTTTCTTAAATGAACCTAATTTTTGGAGTTGTAAACTGTATATGATTCAGTCAATCCTTGCACCTACGGGGCGTCTATTTATTGAGTTTCTCCAGTCTGTGGGGCAGTTGGCCCTGTTTGCAATACAGGCCTTGCGTCACTTGCTATTGCCGCCCTATTATCCGAGTCAGATCATCAAGCAATTTTTTATTATTGGCTACCTATCCTTGCCGGTTGTTGGAATGACGGCATTTTTTACGGGGATGGTTCTGGCGCTGCAAAGCTATACAGGCTTTTCGCGATTTTCTGCCGAAAGTGCTATTGCGACAGTGGTGGTTTTATCAATGACGCGTGAGCTTGGGCCTGTTTTGGCGGGACTTATGGTGGCTGGGCGTGTGGGGGCGGCAATTGCAGCACAGCTTGGGACGATGCGAGTGACTGAGCAAATTGACGCATTAACCACGCTGTCGACAAATCCTTTTAAATATCTTGTAGCGCCAAGGCTTTTAGCTGGTGTTATCTCGTTGCCGCTTTTAGTCTTGATTGCCGATATCGTGGGCGTCTTTGGTGGTTATTTGGTCAGTGTCTATAAGCTTGGCTTTAATCCTTCCACCTATCTGCGTCAGACATTTAGTTATCTTGAGTGGGCTGACGTCGTTTCTGGATTGATTAAGGCTGCGGCTTTTGGGTTTACGATTAGCTTACTCGGGTGTTATCACGGGTATTATTCAGGGCGGGGTGCTGAAGGTGTTGGCGCGGCCACAACTAGCGCTGTCGTCTCAATTTCTATCTTGATTTTAGTGCTTAATTATGCGCTAACCTCCTTGTTGTTTTAGCTAATATGAGGGTTCCATGACAGCGGCAATTTCTGTACGTAATTTGTGTAAATCTTTTGGGAACAAAGTCGTTCTAGATGGTGTTGATATTGAAATTGCAGCAGGGAAATCTTTAGTCATTATTGGTGGCTCAGGTACCGGCAAGTCAGTTTTTATTAAATGTATTTTAGGCCTTATAGAACCAGATTCTGGGGTGATTTTAGTTGACGGTAATAATGTTTCCAAAAAGAAAACGCGCGCGGAATTTATGCGACGCAGCGGCGTTTTGTTCCAGGGCTCAGCCTTATTTGATAGCATCAGCGTTTGGGAAAATGTCGCATTCGGTTTGCAGCATATTCTCAAAATGCCCAAACGACAGGCCCGCGATCGGGCTGTAGAAAATCTGGCAGCTGTGGGGTTGGATGCCCAGGTCGCTGACCTTTATCCGGCAGAGATTTCAGGGGGAATGCAGCGGCGCGTGGCGCTGGCGCGTGCAGTCGCTATGCAGCCAGATGTACTGTTTTTTGACGAGCCAACGACTGGGTTGGATCCAATTATGAGTAGCGTTATTAACCAACTTATTCGTGAATCAGTCACAAAGCTTGGGGCTACAGCTGTCACAATTACCCATGATATGGCAAGTGCACGCTATATCGGTGATCATATCGCCATGCTGCATCAAGGCAAGTTAGTGTGGCAGGGTGAGATGGGGGCTTTAGATACCACTGATAATCCCTACATTCAGCAATTCATCCATGGGCGACACCAAGGCCCAATCTTAGTATAAGCCATGGTATTATGAAAAACACCGCCCGCTATATTTGTCAAAATTGTGGTACAGTCTATGCAAAGTGGGCTGGGAAATGCGAAGCCTGTCAGGCGTGGAATACCCTTGTCGAAGAAGCGATCGATACGCAAGCGCCCAAAGCTTTACAGAAAGCGCGCGGGCATAAACTTGATTTTGTAGAGTTAAGCGCTGCACTTGAGCATACGGAGCGGTGGAAAAGCCATATCGACGAGTTTGATCGGGTCTGTGGTGGTGGCCTTGTGCCAGGGTCAGTGATTCTAGTTGGGGGCGACCCGGGGATTGGCAAGTCAACACTGCTGCTGCAAGTGATGGCGCATCTCAGCCACAGCTATCGTGTGGCGTATATTTCCGGTGAAGAAGCGGTCGATCAAATCCGCCTACGCGCGCAACGATTGGGCGTCGCGCAAGCTCCTGTAGCCCTCGCGGCGAGTACCAATGTGGCTGATATTATCCACGTACTTAAGAGCCCTGAGCGTCCCCATATCGTTGTCATTGACTCGATTCAGACGATGTATCTGGAGGGCATCGAGTCAGCGCCTGGGACCGTCACTCAAGTGCGCGCCTGCACCCATGAATTGATAAAAGCTGCAAAGAAATACAGTGTCTCCCTAATGCTTGTCGGCCACGTCACAAAAGAAGGTACCCTGGCAGGGCCACGGGTGCTTGAGCATATGGTTGATACGGTGCTGTATTTTGAAGGCGAGCGGAGTCACCATTTTCGTATCCTTCGCAGTGTAAAAAACCGTTTTGGGGCGACCGATGAGATCGGGGTGTTTGAAATGCAAGCCACCGGATTGCATCAGGTTATCAATCCCTCAGCGTTGTTTTTATCGGGATTAACTGAAGAGGTAAGCGGTCGCGCTGTCTTCGCCGGCATTGAGGGGTCACGGCCCTTATTGGTAGAGGTGCAGGCATTAGTCACGCCTTCTTCATTGGCGACTCCACGCCGTGCTGTCGTCGGGTGGGATCACAACCGTTTGGCGATGGTGCTCGCAGTTTTAGAAGCCCGCGGCTTTGTGAGTTTTGCGGGTCGAGACGTGTATCTCAATGTTGTCGGAGGATTTCGCATTACGGAGCCCGCTGTCGATCTGGCCATGGCGGCTGCCTTGGTATCGGCGTGGGCCGATGTGCCGCTGCCGTCAACCATGGTGTTTGTTGGCGAGCTTGGATTATCGGGAGAAATTCGGCCAGTGACTCACCTAGAACAGCGCCTCAAAGAGACTCAAAAGCTTGGATTTACGCAGGCTATGATCCCGACATCACGGCAAACCATCACAGTATCAGGTCTCAATATTCAAACGATCCCTCGCATCACGCACTTAGTTGACTTTTGTGATCATGACAGTAATACTAAGAAAAAGAACCTTAAAAATGTAAGTTAATTAATTATGAATACGATTGATATCATATCTTGGAGCATCCTCGGATTATCGGCATTAGCTGGGATCGTGCGTGGTTTTACCAGAGAAGTTTTGGGAATTTCTGCTTGGATTGGTGCTTTAATTGCTTCCTATATGTTCGCGCCTATGATTAAGCCTTACTTGGATCCGTTGATTCAACGCAAAGTTTTTTTGGATCCAGCCTGCTTAATTGTGAGTTTTATTGGTGCCTTCTTTATTTTAGGGGTAATGTTTAAAGCAATCTCTCGGACGATTCGCAGCAGCGTGCTTGGAAGTGTTGATCGGTCTTTAGGGCTGATATTTGGTGTTGCTCGCGGCCTTATTGTTTTATTGTGTGCTTATGTTTTAGTGTTATTCTTTTTGCCGGTGTCAAAACAGCCAGAGGCTTTACGCGGCGCTCTGATTACAAAAGTCTTAGATATCAGTTTAAGCGAACTAGAATACCATACGCCAGACTTAACATTATGGCAGCGACTTAAATCAGCACGTCAGGAGGCGGCTTCCACGGCTGGAGATGCGAGTGAGCAAGCACCGTCAGCTGATGAGATAAGCGTGACTAAGCTCGCAATGTCTGCAGACGCGGCCCCCGTGCACCGTCTCGTAGAAACGCTATCTTATCTGCGAGCGCAACCGCCGGAACAAAATGCGAAAAGCCAGGGCTATAATCAAAAACAGCGTCAAGATATGGACCAGCTTGTGCGGAGCCGTACCACGGCAATTGAGGCAGAGCCGGCTGCCCAGGCTGAGACTCCAGCTGACACGCCGCCAGTCCCAGTCCCCCATCCACCTGCTGCAGTTGCCAACGACTCAGGTGCAGCGCAGCCAAGTCAGATTGAGGCAGTTTAATGCGATTAAAGGGTAAGATCGCCCTGATCACTGGCGCGTCACGTGGCATTGGAGCGGCCGTCGCCGTGGCTTTTGCACGTGAAGGCGCAGAGCTAGTCTTGGTGGCGCGCGATATGCGTGGCCTGGAGGCGACAGATGATCGCGTGCAAGAGGTGGGCGGCAAAGCTACCTTAGTGCCGTTAGATTTAAGCGACGGATCAAAGGTTGATGCGCTCGCGCCATGGTTGCTTGAGAATTATGGCCGCCTTGATATTCTCATCGGGAATGCCGCCATTTTGGGGCCGCTCATGCCTTTAGCGCAAGTTTCTCCGCAGGACTGGCAGCAAACACTGGAGATCAACATCACGGCTAACTGGCGGCTGTTGCGCGTCTGTGATCCGTTATTACGCAGCGCCCCCGCGGGTCGAGCTGTGTTCGTGACGTCTGGGGTGACCCAAGGCGTGTTTCCCTACTGGGGGCCGTATGCGGTGACTAAAACCGCCTTAGAGGCGCTGATTCGCACCTATGCTGCAGAGGTTAAAGATACACCCGTACGAGCAAATTTATTGGATCCTGGGGTTGTGCGTACCCAGATGCGCGCGACAGCCATGCCTGGAGAAAATCCGCTTGTTTTGCCGTTGCCGGAAGCCCTTGTTGAAGAGTTTATTCAATGTTGTTTGCCCCAATTTACGCAAAACGGTACGGTTATTAATGCTCGGAAGCCGAAGCTGAATTTGTCATCTCTTAAATTATTATAAGTTAAAGAGATATTCATAATTTATTTTCATAATCTAAGCATATGCGTTATATTCTTATAAAAATTCTTTGTACGTCCATTATTCTGCCTATGTCTGCGCACAGTGGGACCCAGACTCTCAAACCCCCGGTCGCGCCACCTCAGCAGCAACCATCAGCACCCGGAGACGGGGTAAAGCCAGAGGATCAGGGATCACAAAATCCTCAGCCCCCTCAGGGTCAACCTTCAAGTGCTGCGCAAGGGAATACCGGATTGATGCGAGGTCTCATTGCCGGGGGAGTCGGGGTGTCGTTGATCGGACTGGGAACGCTTGCGTATGCGAAGTCAACAAATCAGAAGCCTGCGGATAACACGCACGCCGACACAGAGGCTATCGTTGGCGCCAGACTTAGCCCGTCACAAAGTGATATTGTCGTTCCACGCCATGTTTTTCCTAGAGATGAGGTCGCCCAACCTGAGGACAGTTTTGCACCGTCTCCCATAGTGGAATTGAAAATGCCACCGCCAATGATTGAGGCGGTCCCAGACGATAGAGATGGACCTGAGCAGGCACGTACTTTCGATGCGTACCTTGCGGAAATGGCGGAATCAGATCAGGGGCGCGCAGCCAGAGGTGCAAAACCATTATCACGCGTGCTCATTGTCGGTGCTAGCCGAGGTGGGCGTGAGGGCGTTAAGTATCCACCCAGTTACTTTACCATGGATGTAGAGAATACCCCAGACTTAACCCATAATATTAGTAAAGCATTGGATCAAAAATACCATGGCCAATTTGATGCTGTTGTTTTTGAGCATTTGCCAGCAACAGCCCTTAAGGAGCCTTTTGCTAATTTTGATGAGGGTGAAGGATTCAAGTATCATAAGCAACAGGCTTTTCAAAACGCGAGTAATGCGTTAAAGCCTGGGGGGCGGTTAATTATTAATGAAGGGTTTGCTACTGTACAATCTCATGATAAAGATGTCCCGCGAGATGCGACCCTATTAGCCAAGAATGATACATACAGAATATACAAAACGCCACGCGGTGTCTTATGGTGGAATCTGCAGGTTGTGCCCGGTAAGGAATTTCAGGGGAAAGAAGTTGCTCTATCACACCATGCTGCTGACAAGGTGCGTCATTATGAAGCCCAAGATGCGCAAGCGCGTTTTGAGGGGACAGATTTTCATTTTCTCGGTCTTAAGCCTGTGGGTGAAGAGCCGTTATGGGTTAAAAAGCCAGAGAAAGAATCTCCGCATGAACGCTTCAGTAACCCCCATGTATTGGTAGCCATTAAAAAATAAAGAAGCATGCAATGGCGGATCCCTTGCGATCGTCTGGTGTAGGTGATACATTTAAGCCTACAATAATAATACAGAATGGTATCAATCATGAACGCGATAATTTTTATAGGGATTGCTATGGGTATGTTAACAGCGCACGCTCAAACGTCTGAAGGGTTAATCACACACCATGATGAAGACACGTCTCTAAATCTTGCAGACTATAAAAGAAACTTAGAAAAACAGGTTAATAAAGCTCTCCCATTCGATGAAGAAATAAAGCTTCTAGAGCAGTTGTCTCAGTTTGAATTAGGGCGCTTTCTTTTAAAAAATAAAGGTCTGAATGGATATTGGACATCGTATATTATTCTGCATGGTCCTCAAAAAGCCGACCTTCATCCCTTAGAAAACTGGCTTTTGCACGACGCGCCCGCCGTTAAAGCGACGCAAGAGCGGTTCAACATATTTCAAAAGCTTCTCCAGAGTCGGTTAAAAGATAATCTTAAGATCGCCTCTATTCCTTGTGGGCTTATGGATGATTTGCTCAGATTAGATTACAGCAGTGTCAAGAATATTCAATTGGTTGGGGTTGACCTAGATGAAAAATCCTTGGAGCTTGCTCACGCCAATGCACAGAATCTTAACGTAGATCATACGCAGTTTCTCAAACGAGATGCGTGGCAAATAAACCTTCAGGAAGAGTTTGACATCATCACCAGTAACGGGTTGAATATCTACGAGCCGAATGATGACAGGGTCATAAATTTGTATAAACAATTCTTTAGTGCCTTAAAGCCTGGGGGCGTCTTAATTGTAAGTTTTTTAACCCCACCTCCAGGTCTTTCTAAAGAGTCAATATGGAAAAATGTGAAAGCAGAAGATGCGCAAAAGCAAAAAGCTATTTTTAATGATATTATAGGTGTGGCATGGCAAGCATTTCGTACAGAAGCTCAGACTTGCGCGCAACTCGAGCAAGCGGACTTTCAGGTTCTTGAAGTTATATACGACTCTCAAGGCATCTTCCCGACTGTCGTGGCGCAGAAAAAGTCCAAAAACACATGACCGATTGAAGACTTTTGACAAGAAACCTAGACTTCACATAAAAATGATTGTATATAACTTTAGAAAGTAGTATGGTTTTAATGCCTGTGAGGGGTATACCCAATCCAAATGAAAAAGCGGAGAATTTGAGAGAGGGAATTTGGCTCACCACCAAGCTTGAAAAACCGACTGTATCGAAACGAGATA
>JBILKX010000036.1:0-14946 GCA_044376435.1 Alphaproteobacteria bacterium
CGCAATTTACAGCGTACGACCAGATTGACAAGGCACCTGAGGAGCGGGCGCGCGGGATTACGATTTCGACGGCGCACGTGGAGTACGAGACGGACAAGCGTCACTATGCGCATGTGGACTGTCCTGGGCACGCTGACTATGTGAAGAACATGATTACTGGTGCGGCACAGATGGACGGCGGTATTTTGGTGGTATCTGCGGCTGATGGTCCGATGCCACAGACACGTGAGCACATATTGTTGGCGCGACAGGTTGGTGTTCCGGCGTTGGTTGTGTTTATGAACAAAGTGGACATGGTTGATGATGCTGAGTTATTGGAGCTTGTGGAGCTTGAGATTCGGGAATTGTTGTCGAAGTACCAGTTTCCTGGGGATGATATACCGATTATCAAGGGGTCTGCGTTGTGCGCATTAGAGGATCGGAATCCTGAGATTGGCGAGCAAGCGATTTTGAAGTTGATGGATGCAGTGGATAGTTATATTCCGCAACCGCAACGGGCGAAGGACAAGCCGTTTTTGATGCCGATTGAAGATGTATTTTCGATTTCTGGGCGTGGGACGGTTGTGACTGGGCGTGTTGAGCGTGGCGTGGTTAACACTGGTGACGAGGTTGAGATTGTTGGTCTGAAGGCGACGACGAAGACGGTTGTGACTGGGGTGGAGATGTTCCGGAAGTTGTTGGATCAGGGTGAAGCTGGAGACAACATTGGAGCGTTGCTACGTGGGACGAAGCGTGAGGATGTGGAGCGTGGGCAGGTATTAGCGAAGCCTGGAACGATTACGCCGCACACGAAGTTTGAAGCTGAAGTATATGTGTTGACGAAAGAAGAAGGTGGACGGCATACGCCATTTTTTGCGAACTATCGGCCACAGTTTTACTTCCGGACGACGGATGTGACAGGGGCTGTGACGTTACCTGCGGGTGTTGAGATGGTGATGCCTGGGGACAACGTGAAGTTCACGGTAGAATTGATTGCACCGATTGCGATGGACGAGGGTCTACGTTTTGCGGTGCGTGAAGGTGGCCGCACTGTTGGTGCTGGCGTTGTGTCAAAAATTATTCAATAGTTATTTAGGAAAGTAGAGGGTGGGGTATGAATATGGAATCTGAGCGCATCCGTATTCGCTTACGTGCATTTAGTAGCGATATATTAGACCAGTCAACGTCCGAGATTGTGAATACGGCAAAGCGGACAGGGGCGCAAGTTAGTGGGCCGATCCCTTTACCAAACCGTATTGAACGGTTTACTGTCTTGCGGTCACCACACGTTGATAAAAAATCACGTGAGCAGTATGAGATTCGGACACACAAGCGTGTGATCGATATTTATAATTGGACACCTCAAACAGTCGATGCTTTAATGAAGCTAGATTTGGCTGCTGGGGTTGATGTTGATATTAAGTTGTGATTGGGAAGGTTATTATGCGCGTTGGCTTAATTGCTGAAAAACTTGGGATGACGCGAATTTTTGATGAATCTGCGCAGCATGTACCTGTAACAGTATTACAAGTACAGGATTGTCAGGTTCTTGGATTCAAAACTCCTGAAAAAGATGGTTATACGGCTGTGCAGCTTGGTGCTAAAAATGCCAAGGTCAAGAATGTGGCTAAGCCTCAACGAGACGTGTACGCTAAGATGAATGTTCACCCTAAGGCTATTGTCCGTGAGTTTCGGGTAAATGGTTTAGACGGGCTCGAGATTGGCCAATCAATGAGTGTGACACACTTTGAGGTCGGTCAAAAGATTGATGCGATAGGCTATACGATTGGTAAGGGCTTTGCTGGGGCTATGAAGCGGCACAATTTTGGTGGATTGCGTGCAAGCCATGGTGTGTCTGTCAGTCATCGTTCCCATGGATCCACAGGTAATCGCCAGGATCCGGGTCGTGTGTTCAAGGGCAAAAAAATGGCTGGTCATATGGGCTGTGTCAGAGTTACAAAACAGAATCTAACCGTCGTTGCTGTTGACGTTGAGCGTCAATTGCTATTTGTTAAGGGGGCGGTGCCAGGATCCAAAGGGGCTGTTGTTTTAGTAAAAGACGCAGTAAAGTCTAAGTAAATTTTTAGGATATACGCCATGAAGTATGCAGTTAAAAACTTAAATAATGAAGAGGTCGGATCCATCGATTTGGAACCGTCTATCTTTGCACTACCAGTTCGCCCCGATATTTTAGCGCGAGTAATTCGTTGGCAGCTAGCTCTAAGGCAGAGTGGTACACACAAAACCAAAGGGATCAGCGAGATTAGTGGTACAACTAAAAAGCCTCACCGTCAGAAAGGGACTGGTCGTGCACGTCAAGGAAGCTTGCGTTCTCCTCAGTTTCGCGGTGGTGCAACTATTTTTGGCCCGGTAGTCCGTTCTCACGCTCACAAACTCAACAAAAAGTTTCGTAAACTCGCTGTAAAAACTGCACTTTCGACAAAATATCAAGAGAGTCGCATTTGCGTGCTTGATTCTTTTGACAAATCTGTGTATAAAACATCTAGTTTTGCAAAAGCTTTTCAGAGTATGGGGATGAACTCAGCTCTCATTATTACAAGCGCTGCAGAGTGTGATCAAGTTGTTCGGTACGCTCGTAACGTTAAAGGGCTTGATGCTTTGCCAGCACATGCTGCAAACGTTTATGATATTTTGCGTAAAGAAACATTGGTTATTAGTCGCCAAGGATTAGAAGAGTTAGTAGGTCGGTTGAAATGACAAAGTTATATCATCCTCGCATGAATAAGTCGCATGGAGTAACGCATAAGTATGACGTTATACAGGCTCCAGTAGTGACGGAAAAATCAACTATGGTTATTGAGGGTAACTATTACGTTTTTAACGTATCCTCAAATGTTTCAAAGTTTGATATCAAGAACGCAGTTGAACAGCTATTTAATGTAAAAGTTCAGCAGGTAAGAACCCTGATTCGAGCTGGTAAGGTAAAGCGCTTTAAAGGCACAATTGGGCAACGTTCAGATCAGAAACGCGCTTACGTTAAGTTAGTAGCTGGTCATAAAATTGATGTAATGGCGGGTGCGTAATGGCATTAAAAGTATATAAACCAGTAACGCCGTCAACACGGCAGCTTGTTTTGGTTTCCCGTGAACACCTGTGGAAAGGTAAAGCAGAGAAAACTCTGACTCAAGGCTTGAAGTCTACCGGTGGGCGTAATAATCAGGGTGTCACAACCTGCTTCCATAAAGGTGGTGGTCATAAACGGAGATATCGTTTCGTAGACTTTGCGCGCCGCAAGCATGGGATTTTTGCAACTGTAGAGCGTTTCGAGTACGATCCAAATCGTTCAGCTTTTATTGCGTTAATCCGTTATGAAGATGGAGAATTGTCTTATATTATCGCTCCTCAAAAACTTGCTGTTGGTGATAAAGTTATCTCTGGTGAGAAGGTAGATATTAAGCCAGGCAATGCGCTGCCACTTAAAAACATTCCTGTGGGAACGATCGTGCACAATGTAGCACTAAAGATTGGTAAATACGGGCAAATGGCAAGATCTGCTGGCTCCTATGTTCAGGTTGCTGGGCGTGATGGTGGCTTTGCAATTTTGAAGTTACCGTCCGGAGAATTGCGTCGTGTTTCAAGTGAGTGTTATGCCTCAATTGGATCGGTCTCTAATTCTGATCATCAAAATCGGAAGATTGGAAAAGCCGGTCGTAAGCGTTGGATGGGAGTTCGTCCAACAGTGCGTGGTGTAGCGATGAACCCGATTGATCACCCGCATGGTGGTGGTGAGGGTAAGACTTCTGGTGGTCGTCATCCGGTTACGCCATGGGGCAAACCAACCAAGGGTAAGAAAACGCGCTCAAATAAGCGGACGACGGGTATGATTATCCGTCGGCGTAAGTAAGCTGTAGGGGTATTGAAGAATGTCACGTTCAATTGCAAAAGGTCCATTTGTAGACGGATACTTGTTAAAAAAAGCAGAAACAGCTCAGCAGTCTGGTCGTCGTGAAGCAATTAAAATATGGTCACGTCGTTCAACTGTTTTGCCAGATTTTGTAGGGTTAACTTTTGCCGTGCATAATGGTCATAAGCATATTCCTGTATATGTTACAGAAAATATGGTGGGTCATAAGTTTGGTGAATTTGCGCCAACTCGCACGTTCCATGGTCACGCTGGTGATAAGAAGGCAAAGAGGTAATAAGTTATGTCAAAGCTAAAAAATCCGCGTCGATGTGAAAAAAATGAAGCTGTTGCTTCTCTTAACTCGCTAAGGTGTAGTACGCGTAAGGTTGGTCTTGTTACTGGTTTGATTCAAGGTAAGACAGCGGGAGAGGCTCTCCGTCTTTTAACTTTTTGTAGAAAACGGGCTGCTGATGATATCAAAAAGTTATTATTGTCCGCAATTGCTAATGCAGAAAATAACCACAATCTTAATATTGATGAACTTCGAGTTAAAACAGTATCAGTGGGTAAAGATTTTGTTATAAAGCGTTTTAGGCCTCGCGCAAAAGGTCGTGCATGCGGTATTATCAAAGAGTTTAGCCGGGTAACTTTGGTGCTAGAAGAAGTAAAGGGAGCTGCATAAAATGGGGCAAAAAGTAAATCCGGTTGGTTTTCGGGTAACAGTTCGTAAGAATTGGGATTCGCGTTGGTTTGCAAAACGTGATTATGCAGATCTGTTACATCAAGATCTGAAAATGCACCAGTTTATTAGATCAAAACTTGCATCCGCTGGTGTATCTAAAATCTTGATTGAGCGTCCGGCTAAAAAAGCACGTGTCACGATCCATACCGCGCGTCCGGGTGTTGTTATCGGAAAGAAAGGTGCTGATATTGAGAAACTCCGCGAGGAAGTATCAAAAATAGCAGGATGTGAGGTTGCTCTTAACATTAACGAAGTGCGTAAGCCAGAGCTTGATGCTTTGTTAGTGGCTCAAAGTATTGCTCAACAGCTTGAGCGCCGTGCGTCTTTCCGTCGGGCAATGAAGAAGGCTATGCAGTCAGCAATGCGCCTAGGGGCTAAGGGAATACGAGTGAACTGCTCAGGTCGTTTGGCTGGGGCTGAAATCGCACGTATGGAGTGGTACCGTGAAGGTCGCGTGCCATTACATACACTCCGTGCTGATATTGATTATGGTGAAGCTGTAGCTATGACAACATATGGCACATGCGGCGTAAAGGTCTGGATTTATAAAGGGGATGCGGGCGAGTCGCCGTCAGTGGCGGCATCTGTTCGGCCAGCAGACATTGTGTAAGGATAAGGGGACATTATTATGTTAGCGCCGAAGCGTACTAAGTTTAGAAAAGCTTTTAAAGGTCGTATTCATGGCATGGCTAAGGGCGGAGTATCACTAAATTTTGGTGAATATGGCTTGAAAGCCTTAGAACCAGAACGTATTACTTCACGTCAGATTGAAGCGGCTCGTCGTACAATCACCCGTCAAATGCGCCGTGCGGGACGTGTGTGGATTAGAATATTTCCTGATGTACCGGTCAGTACTAAACCTGCTGAGGTGCGGATGGGAAGCGGTAAAGGGAGCCCAGAGTTTTGGGTTTGTCGTGTGCATCCCGGCCGTATTCTGTTTGAAATTAACGGTGTGACATCTGAGGTAGCGCATCGGGCGCTTGAATTAGCGGCAGCTAAGCTACCAATACGCACAAAGATTGTCACTCGACTTGGGACAAAGGAAGCGTAAAAATGGTGAAGAAAAATTTAAAGCTTGACTTAGTGGCTGCAAAAGAGCAAATTATCCAAGCGAAGAAAGAGCAATTTAATCTTCGGTTCCAAAAGGTTCAGGGGCAAGTCAAAAATACAGCTCGGTTTCGAGAGCTTCGTCGTGATATTGCTCGTTTGAAGACGTTTTTACGTGTGGAAGAGTTAAAGAAAGCAAGATAGGTTGGTAGGTTATGTCACGTCGGGTTTTACAAGGTGTAGTGATAAGTGATGTGTGTGACAAGACGGTTACGGTTCGGGTAGAACGTCGGGTTAAGCATCCTTTGTATGGTAAGTTCATTAAGCGCTCAGCAAAATATGCAGTACATGATGAATTAAATCATTATAAGAAAGGTGATGTTGTGTCGATTGAAGAAAGTCGCCCGATTTCACGAACAAAGTGTTGGGCAGTCATCTATCCAGATGGCCTTCAAGTCCAATTAAGTAAATAGGAGATTTTGTCATGATTCGCATGCAAAGTATTTTGGATGTTGCTGATAACTCCGGCGCTAAAAAAGTTCAGTGCATTAAAGTTCTTGGAGGATCGCGGCGTAAATATGGCTCTGTTGGCAGTATTATTGTTGTGTCAATCAAAGAAGCTATCCCTCAAGGTAAGGTTAAGGCTGGTGATGTTCACCGTGCTGTAATTGTGCGTACATGTAAAGAGCAGCGTCGTGCTGATGGATCCTGTATTCGTTTCGATACAAACGCAGCTGTGTTGATTAATAAGCAAAATGAGCCTATTGGTACTCGTATTTTTGGACCTGTGACTCGTGAGTTGCGGTCTGCTGGTTTTATGAAGATCATTTCTTTGGCTCCAGAGGTGTTATAGTGAAGAAGTTTCGGTTGCGTAAGGGCGATAACGTTGTTGTGATATCTGGAAAGTTTAAAAAACTTACAGGTGAAATTATTGCTGTTGATAGAGACAATGATCGTGTATTTGTTAAAGGTATCAATGTTGTTCGTCGTCATCAGCGTCCTTCTGTTAAGAATCCAGAAGGTGTATTTGAAAAAGAAGCTTCTATTCATATTTCGAATGTTGCATATTGGGATGATAAAGCTTCCAAGGCTTCAAGAATAGGTTTTCGTCATGTAGATGGCGACAAGCAGAGATATGCTAAGAAAAGCGGTATGACGATTTAAAGTTGGGTGATATATGGCGCGGTTAAAACAATATTATGAAGAAACAGTTCGCGAAGAGCTGTCAAAGCAGTTTGCTTACGAGAATCGTTTTTCTATTCCTAAGGTAGTGAAGGTAGTCGTGAGTATGGGTGTCGGTCAAGCAGTTCAGGATCAGAAAAAGATTGATGCTGCTTTTGATAACTTGCGTATGATTGCAGGACAGCAGCCCGTTAAAACGCGTGCTCGCAAATCTATTTCTTCGTTTAAGTTGCGCGAAGGCGTGGCTATTGGAACGATGGTCACTTTACGTAAAGATAGGATGTATGAATTTCTAGATCGTCTAATTAATATTGCTTTGCCGCGTATTAAAGATTTTAGAGGTCTTTCTCCACGTGGCTTTGATGGTAACGGAAATTATTCTTTTGGTGTTAAAGAGCAGATTATTTTTCCTGAAATTGATTATGATAAGGTTGATATGGTTCGTGGTCTTAACATTTCGATCGTCACCAATGCGAAAACTGATGATGAAGCTCGTGCGCTTTTGCGATGCTTTGATGTCCCGTTTCATAAATAAAAGAGTGTTATTATGGCTAAGTTAAGTTCTATTGAAAAAAATAAGCGGCGGGCAGCTATGGCATCTAAGCATAGAGCTCGTCGTCAAAAGTATAAAGATGTTATTGCAAATGTAAATTCATCTCAAGCTGAGCGATTTGAGGCTGCAATTAAGCTTGCTCAGTTGCCGCGAAATGGATCAATAACCCGCGTTCGTAATCGTTGCGAACTAACGGGTCGCCCTCGTGGGGTATATCGTAAATTTAGATTGGCTCGCACAGCGCTGCGTCGTTTGGCATCACTTGGGCTAATCCCTGGTTTAACTAAAGCAAGTTGGTAGGTTAATATGGCAATGTCTGATACAATAGGGGATATGCTCACACGTATTCGTAATGCGGCAGGAAAACGCTTTGTAAGTGTCAAGTGCCCTTACTCGAAAGAGCGTCAAGCAATTTTAGATGTTTTAGAACGTGAAGGGTATATTTTGGGTAGCTCAGTTCACGAGGTACGCAAGGGAATAAGCGATTTAGAGATTCAGCTTAAGTACTTCGAAGGTGAGTCAGTAATTCGTAAAATTGCTCGAGTTTCCAAACCAGGACGTCGTGTGTATTCCTCGATTGCAAATATTGCGTTGCCTTACAACGGCTTAGGGATTTATATCCTTTCGACTCAGAAAGGTGTAATGTCAGATCATGAAGCTCGCACTCAAAATGTGGGTGGCGAAATTATCTGTTCAGTATTTTAAAGGGCTTAGAAAATGTCTCGTGTTGGTAAAAATCCAATTAATATTCCTGCTGGCACAACAGTTAAGTTGACAGGCCAAGGGCTCTCCATAAGCGGTAAGTCCAGCAGTATTGATTTTATTGTGGATCCGTTGGTCAAGGTTCAATTGCAAGATAACGTGGTGCTTTTAGAGCCTGCAGATACTTCAGATCGTGCAAAAACTCTTTGGGGTACCTATCGTAGTCTTTTAAATAATGCGATTCAAGGGGCATCTGAAGGTTTTACAAGGACTCTTGATATCAATGGAGTGGGGTATCGTGCTGCTGTTGAAGGAAAAGACCTCGTATTACAGCTGGGCTATAGTCATCCTATTCGTTATCCAATCCCTGAGGGTATCCAAATGTCTTGCCCGAAGCCAACACAGATTATTGTGAAAGGTTCTTCGAAACAGCGTGTGGGTCAAATAGCCTCAGAAATTCGTAGCTTTCGTGGTCCGGAGCCTTACAAAGGCAAAGGCATCAAATACGAAAATGAGAAAATCTTGCGTAAAGAAGGTAAGAAGAAGTAGTTTATGTTTAAAAAAGAGACACAATTTGAACGCCGCCGCCGTCGTGTGCGGTTTCGCCTTAAGGTTCGCGGTGCTGTTCGCCCTCGGTTGAGTGTTTATCGCTCTTCATCACATATTTATGCTCAAATCATTGATGATGGGAGTGCTTCCACACTTGTGGCTGCTTGTAGTTTAGAGAAAGCTTTCAAGGCATCAGGTTTGAAAAGTTCTTCAAATATTCAAGCTGCATCATTGATTGGTAAGCTTGTAGCTGAGAGAGCTGTTGCAAAAGGCATTAAAGATGTTATTTTCGACAGAGGTGGTTATTTGTATCATGGTCGCGTCAAGGCTTTAGCTGAGGCGGCTCGTGAAAACGGTTTGAATTTATAAGGTGCGCCATGTCTAAAGTAGTTGCCGAGAAGCAAGAAAATAGCGATCTAGTTGAAAAATTAGTTAGTATTAATCGTGTTGCAAAAGTTGTAAAAGGTGGTAAGCGCTTTGGGTTTGCTGCACTTGTTGTTGTTGGAGATCGCAAGGGGCGTGTTGGCTTTGGTACTGGTAAAGCGCGTGAAGTACCCGATGCTATACGTAAGGCAACAGAGCAAGCTCAAAAAAGTATGATTTTTGTGCCGCTTAAAGAAAAAAGAACGTTGCATCATGATGTTATCGGACATTTTGGTGCTGGTCGGATTATCGTGCGTTCAGCTGTGCAAGGAACTGGTGTTATTGCTGGTGGTGCCGTGCGTGCAGTTTTTGAGGTACTTGGGGCTCATGATGTTGTGTGTAAATCAACAGGTTCAACCAACCCTCATAATTTAGTGCGTGCAGCATTTGATGCTTTCAAAAATATTGTTTCACCAAAACAAATCGCGCTAAAGCGCGGTAAAAAAGTGTCTGAAGTAAAGCGCTCGAAGACAACAGCATCGGCCTCGTAAGGAGAGTAAGTAATCATGGCAAAGAAAACTTATCTAAAGGTGACACAAGTAGGCAGTCCTATTCGTCGTCATGAAAGCCAGCGTGCTGTATTGGCTGGATTGGGTCTTGGGAAAATGCATCGTACGGTACAGTTGGAGGATACTCCATCAATTCGTGGGATGATTAATAAAGTTGCCCATTTGACCGTTGTTGAATTAGTAAAATAAATAGGTGTTTTTATGCGTCTTAATCAGCTAGCAGATTTACGTGCTCATAATAAAAAGCGTAAGCGAGTTGGTCGTGGAGTTGGCTCAGGTTTGGGCAAGACTTGCGGTCACGGACAAAAAGGTCAAAAATCAAGAACTGGTGTCGCGATTAACGGGTTCGAAGGCGGTCAGATGCCGTTGCACCGGCGTTTACCAAAGCGCGGTTTCGTGAGCCTGAATCAGGATTCTGTGGCGATTGTCAATTTAGAAGCGCTTCAGCAGGCTGTTGATAGTGGTAAAATTCAGTCATCCAAAGAAATTGGGCTTGAAGCTTTACAGCAAGCTGGTTTAGTCAGACCAAATGCGCAGGCTGTGAAAATTTTGGCTAAAGGGGCGTTAAAGACCGCTCTAAATCTAAAAGTAGACTTCGCATCAGAGGCAGCACGTCAGCTTGTAATAAAAGCAGGCGGATCGGTCAGTCTAGGTGAATAATAAGAAAACAGGAGAGCTTGAATGACATCAGTGGTTGAGCAGTTTGCATCAGGAGTGCGTTATTCTAATTTTGCGAAAGCTGACGATTTGAAGGCTCGCTTATGGTTTACGCTCTTGGCGTTAATTGTTTATCGCTTTGGTACATACATTCCGCTTCCAGGAATCAACCCAGAAATTATGGCAGAGGTAGCTCGTCAGAATTCTGGGGGTATTTTTGCAATTTTTGATATGTTCTCTGGTGGTGCATTGCAGCGCATGACCGTTTTTGCACTGAATATCATGCCGTATATTTCGGCTAGTATTATTGTTCAGCTCCTAACAGCTGTTTTCCCGCACTTTGAAGCATTGCGTAAAGAAGGTGAAAGCGGACGTAAAAAGTTAAATCAATATACTCGGTATGGTACTGTACTTCTGGGTATTATGCAGGCTTATGGAATTTCTGTAGGTCTAGAACACATGCACTCAGGCACAAGCATTGCTGTTGTTGATCCTGGGTTTGTTTTTCGTATAACTTCGGTTTTAACATTAGTTACTGGAACTCTATTTTTAGTATGGCTTGGAGAACAGATCACGGCACGTGGTGTGGGTAATGGGACATCTTTGATTATTTTCTCAGGCATTGTTGCTAATTTGCCGTCTTCTATTGTGGCTATGTTGGAGCTGGGGCGTACTGGGGCCTTGTCAGTAGTATTCATCCTATTTATTGTGCTGATGCTCGTGGGCGTTATTGCTTTTATTGTATTCATGGAAAGGGCTCAACGCCGTATTTATATCCAGTATCCTAAGCGTCAGGTGGGCACTAAATTGTTCGGTGGTGAGTCAAGTCATATGCCACTAAAGATTAATTCTTCAGGGGTTATTCCGCCTATTTTCGCAAATTCTATTCTTTTGTTGCCGATTACAATCGCAAGTTTAGCTGCAAAAGGCTCTGGGATTATGGCAAGCCTTTCAACGTATCTCGCCCACGGACAACCCGTTTATATTGCGTTATATGTTGCCTTTATTGTCTTTTTCTCTTTCTTTTATACATCAATCGTATTTAACCCAGAGGAAACCGCTGAGAATCTGCGTAAACATGGGGGTATTATACCAGGGATTCGTCCTGGCGCTTCGACTGCGGAATATTTTGATTACGTTATGACGCGGTTGACTGTTATCGGCGCTGCTTATTTAGCTTTCATCTGTGTTTTGCCCGAATTATTGATTGCAAAATATGCATTACCATTCTACTTTGGTGGTACCAGTATTCTGATTGTGGTTGGGGTGACAATTGATACAATTAGCCAAATACAGGCACACTTAATTAGTCATCAGTATGAAGGACTATTGCGTAAGGGTGCCGGTAAAGGGATGAAAAAATGAATAACATCATTTTGATGGGCCCCCCTGGTGCTGGTAAAGGGACGCAAGCAAAGTTGCTGGCAGAGCATTTGTCGCTTTTTCATTTATCAACTGGCGATATGCTGCGTGAAGCAGCTCAGCAGGACACGGCTGAGGCTTTAGAGTTAAAAGCAGTTATGACTGCAGGAAAGTTTCCCAGCGATTCTTTGATTATAGGAATTGTTGCCGCCAAGTTGGAGAGTTTGTTAGCTTCTAAAGCATATGCAGGTGTGATATTCGATGGTATGCCACGGACGGTAGCTCAGGCCGAATACTTGGACGATTGGTTAAAGCAACAGCATATTCGTCTGCCAAAAGTTATTGTAATCAAGGTAGACAATTCGCTATTAGCTCAAAGAATTACGCAAAGAGTCGTGTGTGAGCGTTGTAAGGCTAGTTATAATCTAGAATTAAATCCTCCTAAACAGGCTGGGGTGTGTGATGTGTGTCAGGCACAGACATTAACACGGCGATCTGATGATGATGTTCAGGCTCTTCAAAAGCGTTTGGATGTGTATCATGCAGAGACACAGCCCGTAATTGCGTACTTTAAAGGGCAAAATCGAGTGTTCGAAGTGGACGGTATTGGCGAAATGCAACAAGTCCTGAAGAGAATACTTGAAATTATTGCAAAGATTGAGTAGAAATAGGTCACGCATTCTTCGTAGAGTGAGAAGCGTTTGTGCAGTTTCGCAATCAAGCAGTAGCTTGCTAAGTTTTTCGAGGCATAAGTTATTGCAAGGGTAATGCACTTAAAAGTGCATTGAGGTGTTGAAAAGTTATGCTGTCATCAGCATATAAGGAATATAGAGCGCTGCTTGGTAGCGGTCTAAGAGTTTAAAAGGAGATTACTGTGGCACGTATTGCAGGCGTTAACATACCGGCCAATAAAATTGTGATGATTGGATTAAGGTATATTTACGGTATTGGTCCTGTCACTGCTATGAGCATTTGCAGTAAGGCTAATGTACCGACTCACAAGCGCGTACACGAATTAACGGACGAAGAAGTCTTGCGTATTCGTGAGGTTATTGACCAAGAGCATCGGGTTGAAGGTGACTTGCGTCGAGAAGTTTCTATGAATATTAAGCGCTTGATGGATTTAGGTTGCTATCGTGGCTTGCGTCATCGTAAGCGGTTGCCTGTGCGTGGACAAAGAACGCACACGAATGCGCGCACCCGCAAAGGACCTGCTGTGGCTATTGCCGGCAAAAAGAAATAGTTCTGATTTAAGAGGTTAGTGAATATGTCTAAAGGTGCACAAAAAGTTAAGCGTCGTGAGAGAAAAAATGTAACCGTAGGGGTTGCACACATTAATTCCACGTTTAACAATACGGTTGTTACAATTACAGATGCACAAGGGAATGCAATCTCTTGGTCGTCTTCAGGGGTTCGCGGTTTTAAAGGCTCGCGTAAGTCCACTCCGTTTGCAGCACAGATTTCTGCTGAAGATGCAGGACGTAAGGCAATGGAACATGGGATGAAAAGTCTCGATGTTATGATCAAAGGTCCTGGTTCAGGGCGTGAGTCAGCATTGAGAGCTTTACAGTCTATCGGATTTGTAATTAATTCTATTCGTGATATTACGGCAATTCCACACAATGGATGCCGGCCATCAAAGCGCCGCCGCGTCTGATGAAGAATGTAACACCAAACAGTGGGGTTTGACTTTTTATGCAAAAAAATTGGCAAGATTTAATAAAGCCTTATAAGCTGGTAGTAATTCCGGGAGCTGATCCGAAGCGTGTTGCAACTGTCGTCGCTGAACCACTTGAACGTGGTTATGGCCAGACACTTGGAAATATGTTGCGTCGTATTTTGTTGTCGTCATTGCGCGGAGCTGCAGTTACATCAATTCGGATTGAAGGGGTCTTGCACGAGTTCTCTGCAATCCCTGGAGCTCGCGAAGATGTAACAGATGTCATCATGAAGATTAAAAATCTTGATCTCGTCATGCATTCCGACGGTATGCGGCGGATTCGGCTCGTGGCTAACAAGCCAGGTCCGGTTTATGCAAGTGCGATTGAATGTGGTTCTGATGTAGAAGTGCTGAATCCCTCTCTGGTGATTTGTCATTTAGATGCTGGTGCTAAGTTAAACATCGAAATGGTGGTCGAACAAGGTCGTGGTTATGTTCCTGCAGCGCAGAATGCTGGAGAAGATATGCCGATTGGGACAATGCCGATCGATGCAATCTTTAGCCCAGTACGTAAGGTAGCTTATCGTGTTGAGCATACGCGTGTAGGACAAGTAACAAACTATGACAAGCTTATCATGGATATTGAAACTAATGGGGCTTTAAAGCCAGAGGATGCCGTCGCGTTAGCGTCTCGGATTGCGCAAGAGCAGCTCAAGCTCTTTATTAGTTTTGAAGAGCCTGAGGTGGTGACAGCTCCCGAGGTAGAGGCTAAGGTTCCGTTCAATCCAAACTTATTACGTAAAGTGGATGAGCTTGAACTTTCTGTGCGTTCAGCAAATTGCTTGAAAAATGAAAACATCGTCTATATTGGTGATCTTGTACAAAAAACCGAAGGTGAGATGTTGCGTACACCAAACTTTGGGCGTAAGTCACTGAATGAAATCAAAGAAGTCTTAACACAGATGGGCTTAACTCTAGGCATGGGCATTAGTGGATGGCCACCTGAGAATATTGAAGAGCTTTCAAGAAAAGTGGATCAATCTTATTAAGGTTAATCTAAACGTAAGTATTTAGGTAAATGGAGACAGAAAATGCGTCATAAAATGCATGGACGTAAGTTAAATAGAACCAGCGCACACCGAAAGGCGCTTTTGGAAAACCTTGCTGCAGCTTTAATTGAGCATGGGCAAATTAAAACAACTTTACCCAAGGCTAAGGAACTGCGTCCATTTGTTGAGCATGCGATCACAGTAGGTCGAGCAAATACTCTGCAAGCGCGTCGTCGTTTGATCCAATTATTGCGTAGTAAAGATGCTGCGGTCAAGGTTTTGGATCAATTGTCTCCACGTTATCAAAGTCGCCCAGGTGGGTATACACGTATCATTAAAGCTGGATTCCGCTATGGTGATAACGCGCCGATGGCAGTGATTGAGTTTGTCGATCGCCCAGAGGGGGATATGCCGATGGCTGATCTTAAGTCAGCTGAGGCGGCGTCATAATCGTACGCAAAACTTTTAAAAACCCCTTAGATTTCTAAGGGGTTTTTTTATGGCAGTCACTAGGTTCTGTGAACACATTTTATCTTAACCAACCTCAGTTTTGGATAAGAGAAGGATGGAAGGCATAGGGTGAAGTAGGAGTTATGGAAGGTTTGGTCTTCTTTAGGGAATAGGCGACTAAAGTGGAAAGAATATGAACAAAGGCATTGAGAGGAGA
>JBILKX010000077.1:0-5053 GCA_044376435.1 Alphaproteobacteria bacterium
CCCAAGGACTATCCCTCCAAGAGATCGCTGCATTGGTGCAGATACCTGAGCCTGATCTCCAACATTTACTCAATGAATAAGGCTGAGCAGCCCCCACCTACGTCGTGAGGACACACCTGTTGTAACCATTCACGGGGGTAGTTTAAGCAGCAGTGGTTGTAACCGCTCACGGGTGTGAACGGTTACAAAGGTTTGCATATCTATACCCAATCCACTTTTCCATTTGCATTGGGTATATAACGCAAGATTCTGCGGGGGCCCCGGAAAAAAGGCGATATGAGAGCTCCGTCTTTGCCTCTGGCTTCGCCGGACGCAGTATGAGATAGCGTGCCCGACGAAGCTCAACGAGCGAGGCCTGGATCCGTCTTTTTAACGGGGGGACTTTTACCCTTGTGGTTGTGCCGTCGCCGCGTAGGTATCCGCAGCCGTTGGCATCGGTGCCATCTGGCTCGGGTCCATCCCAGGTTGTGCGCCCATCTGCGCCATTTGACTTGGGTCCATCCCAGGTTGTGCGCCCATCTGCGCCATCTGGCTCGGGTCCATCGCAGGCTGTGGAGCCGCCATCTGCGCCATCTGGCTTGGGTCCATCCCAGGTTGCGGAGCCGCCATCGCAGCAGGGAGGTTCTCGGAAGTCACAGGCTGATGTCCTTGAGCTTCTGCCGCCGCTTCTACAGATGGCTCAACTTTAGCGGCCATGTGATTAGCCCGAACTTGACGGCGCTGCCGGCGCTTTTCTACAGATTGGCACTTAGCTTTGCATTTTTTCAGCTCTTTTAAATCTAACGAAGTTTGCGCATGACACTTATCGAGACACTCTTTGAGACTATTCGCGCTGTAGGCAGAGGTTGTATGAAGGCCGAGGACAAAAATGGCCAGGGAAGATATTTTCTTTATCATGGAATGAACCTTTCTAAAATTATTCTTGGTTACTTAAACTTTAGTTAAATTTTAAGAATAAGTCAAACACTCGATTATTGAATCATTGAATCTTCACAACTTTGTATATTATGGAGGCAATATTCTACCGGAGGACTACACAAACCTACCGCGCCAGATTCTAGAATCCCGTCTTATTAATTTAACTTAATGGCAACTTTTCCAGTGTATTCTACTTAAAATAATGCAATTGAGAGGATCTTATGTTCGCACGTCTAGTTATATTATTCCTAAGCTTTTATAGCAATAATACCCTAGCTGGGTTGATGCAAATTGATGGCTCCAGCGGTCAGGTGATTTATAAAGATGGGACGCCGCTCCCAGATTTTATCATTGCGCAAAGTGTATCGCAAATTGATAGTCGTTATCAAGGCGTGACTTTTGATAAAACCAGCAAAACCTATACTTTAACTGTCCAAGATGGCCAGCAAACCAAACAAATCCCCCTGAACCAAAGTGATATGTCGGACCTTCTTGATGAATCCACCAATGTTGTTGTGAACACGGCGTTACAAAAGCGCGGCTTACGTCTGGATCCCGACAGCGGGAATATATTTGCCGCCGATGGCACCCCTGTTGATCCCCATACCCTTACAGGGCTTGACGCAGACATTGAAAAAGCTTTTGCGGAGAGTGTCGTCAATCCGGCTGTTGCCAAGCAAAAAGCCACCACGGAGCAACAGTCCAAAGCCTATGACGATAAAATGAAATCTTTAGATGATAGTAATTACAATAATGTGCAAGTTCCCCGCAGCGCTGGCGTGACCATGCTAGAATTAGGGGCGCTTGGAGGCGTCGTGGGTGTGGGTGCGTTTTTAACCCACAAATGGTACAAGAACCGCAATCAACTTCATGAAAAAGAAGTGCGCGCGGTTGAGAAAGAACAGGCCCGTTTAGAGAAAAGTTTCAATCCTGGCCTTATGACGCAAGCTAAATTAATGCTGCCAGAAGCGTTGCATCAGCGCCTCGGGGTTGAGAAGATCACAGAGGCAAATCGAACCGCCGCTGAAACAAGAAACGCACACCTTAAAGAGCAGCTCAGGCATCTGCAAACATTACAGGGGGAAGCTCGCGCTACGGCAAAAGAGATTAGCAACGCCACGGGTATCAAAGCCAGTATCGAGAGGAGGATAGGTAGCAAGACATTAGCTGATACGAAAGAATTGCAGACAAAACTAGAGGCTACACATAAGGCTATCACAGGGTATAAAAAGGCGGCGAGTGAGATAGATAAGACAAAACCTCTAGACAAGGCACGTTATAACAATCTACATGCACAGTATGTCGCCCCACATCTAAAGCCTGCCGAAACACACACAAAGGTATAAACAAGCGAGCTGTTTGTGAGAGCACTTTGGGTAAGCATCATTAGGGCGCGCCCCTCAACACCGTTAACTATCAAGAGCACATCATGGTAAAAATGCATAAAAGCAAATTCCTCAGAACTATTATTCTCGCCCTCACCCCAGGCTTAAGCTTTGCCGGCAAGCCATCCACCACCTCTTCTCCACCGTCATCCGGAGGTAGCGCCTCTCAAACCCCTGGGGGCACGACGACATCTGGAACGCCTGGAAGCATGACCCAAGCGGATATTGCCAATATTGTTGACCAAGCCCTCAAAAAACATGAGAAAGACAAAAGTCAAAATAATATTGATCCTAATATTAAGATGATGCTTGAAGCGATTCTCGGCCCTACTGCCGCCGCAGCGGTGATTACACTCGTCAGCGTCCCGCTGAAATCCTATTACGAAGAGTACTCTAAACGCACAAAGTTGAGCATCTGGGACAGATTGCCCATCAGGATTCTGCCGAAGCAACGCAGTGCTATATTAGCTTCCCACTTAGAGGGGTTTAACAATCGGCAAGCACAGATCAAGGGGCAAAACGCTGACGAAAGGTATAATCAACTCATTGACAATTATCACAACCTCCTCAAAGATTCGGGAAGTCAGATCCACGATAAACCAGAATTGCTGTTCGGTGAGGGGAGGGAAAAAACAAAATACCTTGATGTTAACTTAAACATTGATAAGGCCCCCGATCTAGAAAGTCTATATCGCACCGCTGCTGATAAATTGCTCCACTTAAATAAGCAATTCGAGACTGAGGGGTCCATTGCCTCGCGCACCCCAGAACAGCTTGCCTATCACAACGGCGAATTTCGTGCCCTCTCTATTCTGCATCTCACCCAAGGTGTGTTCAAGGACGGCAATCTTGGTCAAGCCGAAAAACTCGCCCGTGATATTGTAGACGCGCGTGAATTCCATCGTGGAGAACTTAAACGAAAAGGCCTCTCCGCCGCAGAGCGCACATATCATACGGATCGTATCGATCACTACGCAACGCTGTTAACGAACGTCTCTACAAAACTTCAGGTACACAATCACCACGATGCCCAGATTCGCTTCTTAGAGACGGCGGAAAGCTGGCTCGAAAAGAGTAATGTAACTTATAGCAAAGAACGGCTATATGGCATTAGCGAGAACTCAGGAGAGACCACTGACCGCATGAAGCTTAAGGGCGTGTTAGGAACGACACTGAGTCAGGCTAAGGAGACCTATAAGACAGCGAGTCCGGAGAAATATAGTAGGTCTATTCAGGAGAGATTAACTAAAATCACAAGGCATGTTTTGAACACACAAGAAAATGCGTCTAACGGTGAGAACGAATCTGATGCCAACGAAGTGAGAAGCATCTCTCTAGAACAGAACAAAGCGCCGCGCCTTGAAGATCGCGTCTATCAAGCCACAAAGATGGCTGAAGACCTGGTCAACAAGCATATGATGACTGCTAAAGACAGCAAAACCGCCTTGGATGACTTTAAAAAAGAGTTCGAGGGTATAAAGGAGGCTTTAGCAAATCACCCGCATGAGCAAGCGGCCTTCCATAACTATATCATTGCCGCCGCACAGAAAGCCCCGGATCTTTTCAAGAATCAATCTAAAGCCGCGGCCCCTGATGCCAGGAGCACACGAGACCCAGGAACAGCGCCACTGGAAAACAAACCTAAAGGGCTACAACAAGAGGAGGAAGGATCACAAACGGATACACAAGAAAAACATGAGAAAGAATGGGAAATGGTACCACAACCGGATACACCACAACGCACGAAGACGCCGGTACAAGAACATGGGGAATTTCTCAATCAGATGATCGTAGACCGTGACAAAGCCCGTGATTACGCCAAATTCAAGGATCTTGAGGCAGAAGCAGCCAGCCTGCACCATTTTGCGACACCTAAGACCCTCGACCATCTGGAGACCAAAGCAAAGGAGATTGTTCAGACCGCGCGCGAGATGCAAGGGTACCATAGTCGAAGATCTGCGAACACGTTAGATCCAGCTGTCACCCACCATAGCCAGATGTCCACCAAGTACCACAGTTTCATCAACAATGCTGCTAGTAAACTTGCTGAAGCGGACCATATTCTGCCGGCTTTAGAGCTGCATTCTCAAAGCATTGAGACCTTACAGCCCGGGAGCTTTACTACGTTTAAAGAATTCTTAGGCTTACAACAAGAGAAAAAACAGGTGCGTGACACAGCGATTAATAATCATAAGCAAGCGATGAAGTCATTACTGCAGAAGAGTCAAGAAAATCAAGGTCAATCCAAACTGATTATTGTTCAGGAAGCTCAACACTCAGCTCTCGAACCTAAGGAAAAAGGCGGCTCAGAGCCTGTAATCGTGGTAGACCGTTCTGAAAAATCTGTAGCGACAGATAGGGAACATGGGGGAGAAATTAGAGATCACCACTCTCCTTCTCTACTCTCCCGTGCTTCTAAGCCCACAGAGATAGAAAAACGCATTGAGGCAATCACCCAGCATCACAGCTTAACCGATCCCCGCCCAACTCACGGGGCCAAGATTGAATTATTAAAATGAAATACGAGATTCGGGGGCCCCGGAAAAAGGCGATATGTGAGCCATATATTAGGAACGGCGGCGCGCAGAACCGCAAGTGGATTCAAGATCCATGCGGATTCGAGCACCGCCGTGAGTAACCGTTCACGGGGGTGAATGAAAAAAAAGAGATGACATAAGTTAAGTGTTTGAATAGACTGTATAGGTAATACATTCAAAGGCTTGACATATATGCACGAAATTGACCTCCAT
>JBILKX010000037.1:0-14630 GCA_044376435.1 Alphaproteobacteria bacterium
GAACTTTTCTATGGAGGTCAATTTCGTGCATATATGTCAAGCCTTTGAATGTATTACCTATACAGTCTATTCAAACACTTAACTTATGTCATCTCTTTTTTTTCATTCACCCCCGTGAACGGTTACACGGCATTAGGGGTATTGGGGAAAAAAGTGCTTAGTTCAGCTACACTGACTCCAGACCAGTTTGACGCCGAGAAACACCACATACTGGATAGAATTTTTATCCAGTCATACTTTGAATCATATGTACCGGATAAACCACGTCTAGGGGTAAGGTTAATAACGTTTCAAGACAAAAATGTCCAGGAAACCCTTCACAGTGGTGAGAAAAATTTGGTCGATTATGTTGCTGGGCACCGTGAGTTCTACTGCTTAGTGACTTTAGGAGGGGTTCGTGTTCAAGAAGCGCAAGAGATCAAGGCATGGTTAAATAAAGGGAAGATGTTATTCGGATGGTCTTTCTCTAGGAAAGGAGGGGGTTTTGCACGCTCAGATGGGGATTTTATTATCTATAAAGAC
The DNA here is from genome assembly GCA_044376435.1 of Alphaproteobacteria bacterium. Lineage (GTDB taxonomy): Bacteria > Pseudomonadota > Alphaproteobacteria > JBILKX01 > JBILKX01 > JBILKX01. The sequence continues at coordinate 523 of JBILKX010000037.1, forward strand.
AAAATGTATGCAGCTAGCGGCAGGGACGGCTTTCTCGATGTCATCGGCAGTATACATGGCAAACCTTTAAAAGATCGGCTAGATCTCATGCAAGAAAGGGTTAAGCGTAATCGCATGATGGAAACCAATTTAGATGCTTTTGAAAAAGAAGAAAAGCATACTTTCTCTCGTATATATAGTGAGATCAAAACCTTGAGTGAGCGATACCCCCATGATCAAGAGCTCAAAGGGTTCGTGACCGCTAATGCAAAAAAATGGACAGAGATCAAGTAAGTCGTTGCAGCAACTGACGGGCGGCTTGTTGGGATTCAGAGGTTACTTTTGCACCAGCGAGCATGCGCGCTAATTCTTGTTCGCGCCCTGTGAGCACGAGCTGATAGGCCGTGACCATTGTACGATCACTATTGACTTGTTTAGAAATCACCCAATGTTGATGCGCTGCAGCGGCAACTTGGGGGGAGTGCGTGATGGCGATGACCTGTATTGCTGATGCAACAGCCCGTAGCCGTTCCCCAATCGCAGCCGCTGTTGCGCCGCCGGTGCCATTATCAATCTCATCAAAAATCAGGGTGCTGACCCCTTGTGTTTGAGCGTGGCCATGTAAAACTAAAGCGGCTTGGAGCGCTAACATTAAACGCGCACGCTCACCGCCTGAGGCAATATCATGCAACGCTCCCATGGGGGTGTCTTGGTTGGTGGCGATCTCAAAACCGACACGATCAATGCCGCCGCTATGCCATTGTGTTTCTGGAAGCATCGGGCAGCGTATATGAAAGCGCACGTGCGGGAGGTGGAGCGCCGGGAGCTCCGCGAGCACGGCACTGCTTAATTTGGCAGCTGCCATCTCTCGGTTCTCATGTAAGGTGTTGGCGACTTCATGAAAATGCTTTTTTGCAGCTTCAATATCTTTCAGTAAAGCGGCTTCTACAGTTTCATAGTGGTCAATGTCATGCAATTGTTGGGTCAGTTTTTGCAAAACCTCAGGCAATGCCGCAACCAAACAACGGTGTTTGCGCGCTAGCCCACGCAAGAGGTGTAAACGATCATCAATTGTTTCTAAGCTACGAGATTGAGAGGCGCTCTCCCGATATAGGTCATGTAGGAGCTCTGCGGCGGTAGTCATTTCGTGATTAGCAGCTGCTAAATGTGCTAAGACGGTGGCAACTTGCGGCATCTCCGGCGTATTAATTTTCTCTAACGCACGTATCGCGGCGATAATAAAGTTTTCTTGCAAAGAAGCGCCCGCTGTATCAAGGGCTACACGTACTTTCTCGTTTTGTTGGGCGCGATGGCGGTGTTCTAACAACACAGTCTCTTCATCAAGAAGTGGATTAGCGGCTTCAAGTTCTGTAAGGCTATGACGTAAGTAATCTTGATGATCGCCCCCAAATTCTTGTTTATTGCGCAATTCATGAAGTTTGTTTTCAAGCTCCTGCCATTGCTCATAAGCTTCAGCGACATGCGTCGTCTCATGACCAGCAAAATCGTCCAAAAGTCCAGCATAGCTGGCAGCTGTCCAAGTGGTTTCAAACTGACCATGGAGGGCGACGAGCATCTGACCAAGCCGCCGCATTAACCCAATACTGACTGGGTGATCATTAATATAGCCACGACTGCGTCCATCGAGAGTGAGGACACGGCGAATCATTAAGAGATCATTAGACTCAATGCCATGCTCGCGTAACCATGCATGCACCGGATGAGTAACACTTAGAGTGTATCCGGCACTAATCACCGCCTGAGTAGCGCCTTGACGCACGACGCCACTTTCAGCACGGGCTCCCAAGGTTAAGTTTAAAGCTTCCAAAATAATTGATTTGCCAGCCCCAGTCTCACCGGTGAAGGCACAAAATTCCGGATTGAGACCAAAATCTAAGTCTATAGATTCGATCAAGATATAATCACGAATATTAAGGAGGGTGAGCATAAGTTCTTACAAAAACCATTTATTATGAGTAGATCTAATCTTGCTCAAGTCATTCAGAACTAGGGGTCGCCGGCGGTAAATTCGCTGCAGGCGGGGCATCAACACTCTCGGCTCCAAGCTCTAAAGGTTTATTCATGCGTTGGTTAAACATAGGAATACTATCTTGAGATTCTTTTTGACTCCGCGTAACCTCTTGTTTTAACTGCTCTGGATTCACCTTAAGCATCAGGTTGTAGGCTTGTGTATACCAGGTCGAGCTTGGATAGTTATGTCCAAGAATACTTGCCATCCGCTTAGCTTCCGCAAAAATGCCCACAGCAAGATGGCATTCAACCAGTCGGTAGAGCGCTTCAGGAATATGGGTTGTGCCTTGGTAGTGTTCTAGAACGTGACGGAAACGGCCTAAAGCTCCCGCATAAATATGATTTTTTTGATAGAATCGCCCAACCAGCATATCACGTCCGGCCAAATGGTCTTTGGTGAGCTGCAGCTTGAGTTGTGCATCCTTTGCATATGAGGAATTTGGAAAGCGACGCACAACTTCCGTCAAGGCCTCTAAGGCGAGCTCGGTCATTTTCTGATCACGCTCAACCACCGAGATTTGGTGGTAATAACAAAACGCCTTTAAATAATGTGCGTAGGCAGCATCTGGATGGCCTGGATGCAACTGAATAAACACATCTAGGGTTTCAATTGCACGCTCATAAGCGCGGGCTTTATAAAATGCATAAGCAGCCATAAGCTGGGCTTTATTGGCCCAGTACGAGTAAGGATGTTGCCGTTCAACTTCTTCAAAAGCCTCAGCAGAGCTCATGTACTCATTTTTTTCGATCAGTGTCATCGCTTTGTTGTAAAGCTCCTGTACAGCTTTCTCTTGATTTTCTTGTTGGGTGCCTGCACACCCCGATAAGAAAGCCACAGCCAAAGTCCATGCTACCCAGCCTCGATATCCCATGAAAGTGCCTCCTTTGTTACGCATCAAGATTCCCTACCTTTAATGCATTTTCTTGAATAAATTCGCGCCGTGGTTCGACCACATCGCCCATCAACGTTGAAAAGATACCGTCTGCTTCGTCAGCATGGTCAACGCGTACCTGTAATAACGAGCGCCGTGTCGGGTCTAAGGTTGTCTCCCAGAGCTGGTCTGGATTCATTTCGCCAAGACCTTTGTAACGTTGAATATTGAGACCGTGCCGTCCTTGCTGTAATACGACATCAGCGAGCATAAATGGACCCTTTAAGGGGAGCGTTTCGTTCGCCTCAATCCTGAGAACAGCAGCTTCAGGGTATTCGCCATCCAGGGAAGCGGCATGCTTAATCAAATTGCGCAGCTCCGGTTTGCTTAAAAGACTTTGTGGGACGGCATACGCTTCCTTGAGGCCTTTTTGCAGCATTGTAATGGCTAATCCCTCTGGCGTAGCGTCGACTTGCCAGCGTTGACCTTCAGTAACTTCAAAGCGATTCAACCGTTGTGCAAGTGCCGTTGCGACCGTGGCGAGATTTTGCCCTTCAGCAAATGCACCAGCAAGCAGCGCCTGTTCGATAATCCCAGCATGCCCCACAAGACGCACAGCATCTGTCGCCGCGTGACGCAAACGTACGGCATCAAGCACTTTTTGCTGAAGCACAGCGCCACGGAAATTCGCGCCAGCGCCAAAGTCTAAGGTCATATTTTGAGTGCCAGCCTCGATTAAGTACTGTTCTAACGCTTGGTTGTTTTTAAGATAGATTTCCTGGCTATGTCGCTTGACACGATATAAAGGAGGTTGGGCGATGTATAAGTAGCCTCTCTCAATGATTTCGCGCATCTGGCGATAGAAGAACGTCAGCAAAAGCGTGCGAATGTGGCTACCATCAACGTCTGCGTCTGTCATAATGATAATTTTATGGTAGCGGGTTTTATCAATTTTAAAATCCTCAGGCCCGATACCAGTGCCTAACGCTGTAATCAGTGTCCCAATCTCAGCTGAACTCAGCATTTTATCAAAACGCGCGCGCTCGACATTTAAAATTTTCCCACGCAATGGAAGAATCGCCTGAAAGAGTCGGTTACGTCCTTGTTTGGCTGACCCACCCGCAGAGTCTCCCTCAACAATAAATAGTTCACTAAATTCTGGGTCGCGCTCTTGGCAATCGGCAAGCTTTCCAGGCAGAGAGGCCATATCGAGTGTGCTTTTACGGCGTGTGAGTTCACGCGCCCGACGTGCAGCCTCCCGAGCTGCGGCCGCTTCGTAAATTTTACTGATGATACGCTTAGCATCATTTGGGTGTTCTTCAAACCACTGATCTAATTTGTCGCTTACAACGCTCTCAACCACGGCACGCACTTCTGAGGACACAAGCTTATCCTTGGTCTGTGAAGAGAATTTAGGGTCTGGAACTTTTACGGATAATACGCACGTTAATCCCTCCCGGGCGTCATCTCCCGTGATTTGTACTTTCTCTTTTTTGGCGGCACCGGTCTGGGTGGCATATTGTGAAATTGTTCGTGTCAATGCAGCTCGGAATCCTGCCAAGTGAGTCCCCCCATCTCGCTGTGGAATATTGTTGGTAAAGCACAGCATGGTCTCATGATAACTGTCCGTCCACTGCAGAGCCAGCTCTACAGTAATGCCATCGCGTTCCCCCAGAACGTACACATTGGTATGGAGTGCGGTCTTGTTACGGTTTAAATATTCCACGAAAGCATTGACACCACCTTCGTAGAATAATAGTGATTCTTGAGGCTCGCTTGTACGGTTGTCCCGCAAAACCAGCTTAACTCCAGAATTCAGGAAAGCAAGCTCGCGCAGTCGATGTTCTAAGGTGCTGTAATTGTATTCAGTTTGAGTGAATATGTCCTTAGAAGCTAGGAAGGACACTTCCGTGCCAGTGCGACCATCTGATGGGCCAACAGCGGCTAAAGGCGCCTCGGGTTCGCCGTTCTTAAATCGCATCCAATGTTCTTTTCCACCACGCCAAACGCGAAGCTCTAAGATTTCAGACAAGGCATTAACAACTGAGACGCCCACGCCATGGAGGCCGCCAGAGACTTTATAAGAGTTTTGGTCAAATTTACCGCCCGCATGCAGCTGTGTCATGATAACCTCGGCAGCTGACACGCCTTCTTCGGCATGAATATCGACAGGAATACCGCGTCCATTATCACGTACAGTGACTGACCCATCAGCATTGAGAATCACATCAACTTGCGTGCAATATCCGGCCAAAGATTCATCGATCGCGTTATCTACAACCTCGTAGACCATATGGTGCAAGCCAGACCCATCATCGGTATCGCCGATGTACATTCCTGGGCGTTTGCGTACAGCATCTAACCCGCGGAGAACTTTGATTGAATGGGCACCATAGTCTTCGTCAAGGACGGGGTCTTTTGTCATGATTGTTATCTTTCCTTCATACCTAAATATTCTGTTACCATAAACTATTTCAAACGCGCACGCTACCATTAGTGATCTTTAAAAATTGCGCGCGGTCTTGCAATCCCATAAATAAGGAGGCATCTGTGCCGCTAAGCCAGGCCTGTACCCGTAAAGCCGCCAGCTCTTCAAATAACGTCTCGCGACGCTCTAGATCAAGGTAGGCGACAATATCATCTAGCAATAATACACATACCCCTGGACGCTGCCAAGTTTGAATCCGTGCATACGCTAATATTATAGATACCAAAACTGCTTTTTGTTCGCCAGTAGAACAATCACTGGCGATTTGATTTTTTTCTAAATGACGTGCCATCACGTCGCTGCGATGGGCGCCGGCGCGGGCGCCGCCAAGTTGCGCATCGATACCACGATTATGCTGTAGTTGCTGGCGGAGCCAATCTTCTGCAGCTAAAGCTGACCCGTCCTGCAGTTGAGATTCTAGATCGCCGTTTATCGAGAGCTCTGCTTGGGGAAATGCACGTCTTCCTTCACAGATGGCGTGATTTAAAATTTGCACGGTCTGCTGGCGCGCGGCCGCAATTGCCACGGCATCTTCAGCAAGTGTTGCCTCAAGGCTGTCGAGCCAGTCACTTGCGTGCGGTTGGGTGGTTAACACAGTGGATCGCTGGCGCAGCGTATAAGCATACCGATGAAGACGATCGGTGTGAAGGGGATCGCAGCCACTTACAAAACGGTCAAGGAAGCGCCGCCGTTCTTCGGGGGGGCCAATCCATAAACCATCCATTAAGGGCGTCATCCAGATGATGCTCATCAGTTCACTGATGGGGGCATAGGAACGAATACTTTGGCCATCATAACGCAGAATGCGCTTAGAAGCCTGGGTTGGTGTGATGCCGGTGCCAATATCATGGACTTGCGCATCAACCTGCAGCTTAAGCGCGACTGACCAATCGGGTTGACCATGCTGTAGAACATCTTGCGTGCTGGCGTGGCGTATCCCGCGTCCAGGCGCAAATAGGGATATGGCCTCAAGAATATTGGTCTTGCCAGCGCCATTGTTGCCCGTAAGAACGACACACGCAGAGTCAATATTGCATCGTAAGTGGGCATAATTACGAAAATTATGGAGATCAATGCGAATAATACCGTTATTCACAAATATTTACTCTTTTAAGGGCTCAGCTTCATCGACGACAAGGATTGGCACGCCATCACGAATGGGAAATATTAACTTAGCGGCACGACTCACAAGTGCTTGCGTTTTTGGTCGATATTCCAAACAAGTTTTTGTCACGGGGCATACAAGCAAGTCGAGCAGTCTAGTGTCAAAAACGCGCATTGAAAGAGTCTCCTTTTCGAACTGTTTCAGTTTACTCATATTTGCGCATGAAATCTACCAGAGATACGAGCCTAAAATGCTTTTTTGATGACTGTTGTATTTTTCACACATGATGAATTTAAATACTTTTTTAGTAAAAAAGCTTGTTGAAGAATAGGCACTTCTGTGAAAAACTGATGAAAATTTTTTGTTTGTCTATTTGTTATTTATCTAACTTCAAAAGGAGAGAAATTATGAAGCGTTCTTACCAAATCGCGATGGCAATTGCGGCAATATCTATGTCCACAATGTCATACGCTGACACAGCGCCTGCGGTCAGCATTTCCGGCAAGAGTACATTTGCCGGTTACGGTGTAAAACAAGACCGGACAGATGGCAAAAACCGCGGCGTGCATGCCAGTGTTGAATCATCTGAGATAAATTTTAAAGTTGGTAAGAAGAGTGATGATGGCAGTATGCGTTACGGTGCTGTCTTTACCTTGCTGGCGCATCCTAATATTCAAACCGGGCCAAATCCAGAAACCTGGAAGCGCGCTTACGGAGAGCTCGAAACAAAATTTGGTGCTGTACGCATTGGTAATGCGGACAGTGTTACTCTTGACCTGGTGCCAAATGCGGGAACAATCATGGTGGGTATGGCTGGCTTCTCTGGTGCAAAGATTTATAACGTCTTCAATAGCGCCTCTGAAGTCAACCACGGCACAGATCTGTATATGGAAACCTTCCGCGCCACTAAGGTTGTGGTGAATACGCCGGAACTCGCTTTTGATCCTGCTGGAAAGCATAAAGTTACGCTAGGTGTTGACTTTACGCCGAATACGGAACATCGCGGCAATAGCAAGATGGTTGACGATCGCTCAACAAGCTTTGCGTCACAGGGTTCTATTTACGGTGAGCATGTTGTTGGATATGCTGCGGCTTATAAAGGGGATTGTGCTGGCTGGGACGTGACTCTGGGCGCCGGTGGTCTGTGGGGACGGACACGTGATGGCCGCAATACAACACACCTAGGAAATTTCCGTTCTGGTAAGGCCAGTTCGCACAACTTGCGCGATATCAGCTCGTACAAGTTGGGAGGCACAGTTGTGAAAGATGACTACAGCTTAGGCTGGGGATATGTTTACAATGGTCGCTCTGGTATACAAAAACATGGGATGTCTTTAGACCGCAATAATGCGTTGTTTGAGCAATTTGCTGATGGTCGCGCTGGTCACCTATGCAACTTAGCAGTTGCGCGTAAAGTTGGTCCTGCAGACTTCAGTGTTGGCTTCCAGTACAATACGAATCGTACGAACAAGACTCAACATACAAGCTGCCGTGTTCTATCTTTGGATTCAGGATACAAGATCATGGACGGTATGCAAGTCGTGCTAGGTGTAAACTTGATCAAGCATGATACCAATAATGCCGCAATGCTCTTAAATGAGTATGCAGGTGGTCGCAATGTCAACGTTGCTGAGTATCCGAACTTGGTTACGAATGATAACAAAGGCTTTGTTGTGGCTTCAGGATTTAAGATCCGCTTCTAAAGCATATTTAAAGTAAAATACACCGCGCTCTTTTGTATGGGGCGCGGTGTATTTTTTTGTTATCTGTGCCGCGCGGTGTGACTATAAAATTCAATATGAAAAAAGCACCTTGAAGCCACCAATATCCAATCAAGGCTGCGAGTGGAGGGAGAACGGAATCTTTATCGATTAATTTGAAATATTGGGTTGTCTTTATAGGGTGCAACCTTTTCAAAAATCATGACAATTCAGTTGAATTTTTAGAGAAAATCCAGTACATGTTTGTGGTGTCAGTAATCTTGCGGGTGTAGCTCAATGGTAGAGCAGAAGCTTCCCAAGCTTAAGACGAGGGTTCGATTCCCTTCACCCGCTCCAGGCTTTGCCATCATAAGAACAATAATAAAACATTATGATCAAGATATGATTAAATCTAGTAATTATAAGGAAATTTCATGAATAGTCTTAAAGGAAGTAAAACTGAAGAAAACTTAAAGGCTGCATTTGCAGGGGAATCTCAAGCGAATCGTCGCTATTTATATTTTGCCCAAAAAGCTGATATTGAGGGGCATAGCTATATTTCGGCTGTTTTTCGCACCACCGCTGAGGGGGAGACTGGGCATGCACATGGACACCTCGAGTTTTTAGAAGTGTGTGGAGATCCAGCGACTGGATTGCCTATAGGAAACACAGCGCAAAACTTAGCGGCAGCTATTGCCGGCGAAACTCACGAATATACCGACATGTACCCTGGTATGGCTCGGACTGCTCGTGAAGAGGGGTTTGATGAAATCGCTGATTGGTTTGAAACTTTGGCGAAGGCTGAAAAATCCCATGCGGGTAAATTCAGCAAAGCTCTTGAAACTTTAAAAGCGTCATAAGTAGATGGCATAGTGAAAGAAGGAAGCTTAGAAAAACCAATACGCCACCCATTAGATTGGCAGAATCCTGAGTTTTATAACATTGCCAAAATTGATGAAGAATTTCGCCGCGCCTCAGATATTTGTCATGGATGTCGGCGTTGTTTTAATTTGTGTGATGCTTTTCCACGTTTGTTTGATTTGATAGATCAAACACCTGAAGAGACAATTGAGGCGGTCTCTTCCCAGGATCTTACTCAAGTGGCGGATGCGTGTACCTTGTGTGACATGTGTTTTATGACCAAGTGCCCCTATGTCCCACCGCATGAATTTGATCTTGATTTTCCTCATTTGATGCTGCGCTATAAAGCCGCGCAACTGCGGAATCATCAAGTGTCACGGACAACTCAAGAGCTTACCAAGATCGATCGCAATAGTGCGATAGCGACGACAATAGCGCCGCTAGTCAACTGGGCTACAGATCGTCAAAATAAGCCTGTGCGGGCGGTGATCCAAGCGGCTCTGGGAATTGATGCACGCGCAGAGGTGCCGAAATTTCAGCGTGAAACTCTGATGATGCGCACAGCGCGCGATGCTATCGTGCCCAATCCAAAGGGGCCGGCTCAAGCTGAGAAATTTGTCATTTTTGCGACGTGTTATTGTAACTACAATAACACCAACATTGGCGTAGCAGCCCAACGGGTGCTGGCGCACATGGGGGCAACGGTAGCGACTGCCTATCCAGAATGCTGTGGCATGCCTCAGCTTGAACATGGGGATATCGCAGCAGTCGCTGCAAAGGCTGAGCGCGTCGCCATTGCCATGAACACGTGGCTTGATCAAGGCTATAAGGTGGTGGCGCTTGTGCCGTCCTGTGCGTTAATGATCAAATTCGAGTGGCCCCTCATCTGGCCACAAAATTCGCTGGTACAGCGTTTAGCTGACCATACAGTAGATATTAGCGAAGCTGTGGTGGCTCTGCACAAGACGTATGGCAACGCACCAGGATTACACCCCTTAGCTAATAGGGATGTCACAGTGCATATCGCGTGTCATGCGCGCGCCCAAAATATGGGGCGCAAGGCGGCAGAGATGTTACGGTTAATCCCCGAGACGCATGTCGATGTAATTGAGCGTTGCTCCGGTCACGGGGGCACCTGGGGGATGAGTGTTGACCATTTCCAATTGGCACTGAAAGTGGGGCGGCCTGTGGTAAGGCAGGCACGTCGTTTGGGCAATGCCCAGATGGTTTCAGAGTGTCCATTGGCGGGTATGCACATTAATCAGGGGTTGAAGATGTCAGCGACAAGCCAACATATCGAGGTTGTTGGTCATCCAATTGAGCTGTTCGCCCAAGCCTACGGTCTGAGCGATTAGCCACATCCATATGTATTATTTGGATGCTTTGGGAAAGTTAGGGAGGGTTGTGAGGTGGGCAATAACTGCAGGGTGTATGGTTGTCTTGTGGCCTATCAAATCTTTTATTTTTTTCGCTCTGACGTCATGTAAGAGGGATTCAACAAATTTCTTATGATCGGGATTTTGACTTAGATTTTCAAAAGTTGAGTTTTGAACGAAGTCATTGTACGCGCCATGAAGTTTCTCAAATAAATCCTTTTGATTCCCTGGAGGGTTTTCCAACTGCTGCTTTAGCTCTGGTATGCGCGTTGTCGCATGAGACTTAACCAGTTCATAGCGATATTGTTCTGCCTCTGGAGTCTGAGCCTTACTGTAATAAAGTTTAAGAAGCTCATGAAGATGGGCATGATCCGCTGTATTTTGGGAGTAATGGCTTAATAAGGAGGGTGGTAACTCTGATTGGTACACAAATTTAGACATGCCGTTGTAAATCATGGTGTTATCCATGGGAAACGTAGTTTTTGCTTCAGCGGTAAGTTTTTGAAAAGCATGGTATTTTTGTTCGGGTGTGTGTGCTGTGCTGGCGTGGATCTTATCGATCGCTTGAGCCCAGTTTGCTTGGATCGCGTCGTGCAGATAACTAGGGGTAGACCTCTCTAAAGTGTTTAAGGCGAGCTTATATGTCTCAAGTTCTTTGATAATTGGATGTTGTGAGCGCAGCGTGTTCAATTTCTCGCCCTCTTCTGCAGTGAGTAAAGGCTCCCCTGGAGCTGCGTTAGGAGACTGAGCTTTTTTGTCTAAAAGCGTTTCAAATTGCTTGATTTTACTCTCGAGGTCAGGATGGTGTAATTTTATTGTTTTAATCCTTGTTTCTAAGTACTCTTGAACAAGCAATCGCTTCTGTTGTTCTGTTTCAGCAAGCAATCGCTTCTGCTGTTCTGTTTCAGCAGGTGATCGTTCCTGTTCACTGATTAATTGCTTGGGGTGCGCTTTTTCAGCCGTGTTTATGATTTTACCTAGGGTTAAGCCTAACGGTATGCCCGCTAATCCGCCTATGCCAATACTGAGCCCTAAATTCAATTGATTATTAGGGGCTAATTTATTAGAATCTTTAGGTTCGAGAGGGGCACTAGCGGTAGATGAGCTTGTTTGGGTATAACTTCCCGAGACATCTGTTTGTGCACTCAGTAAACCTATAACTAGATAATAAATAAATTTCATGATATATCTAGTATGTGCTTTTAATTTTATTAAAGTGTTAAATTTTTTTCTGAAACTAGTGTTTTATGTAAAAAAATATCACGCCTTAGGCGTTTTTTCTTGCAATTTGTGAATAAAGTCGATATTTTTTGGTCGTGAATTGAAATCCTTGGAGTAAACAATGCAGGTAATCCTTTTAGAACGCGTAGAAAAGTTGGGCATTATGGGACAAGTCGTGTCGGTTAAGCCTGGGTACGCGAGAAACTTCTTATTGCCACGTGGTAAGGCGCTGCGCGCAACAGCTGAAAATATTGAGTATTTTGAGAAACAAAAAGCGACTCTTGAGACTCAGAACCTGAAACATAAACAAGAAGCACAGGCTGCGGCTGAGCGTATGTCGGATATGCAGGTCGTGATCGTGCGTCAAGCAGGTGAGTCTGGACAGCTATACGGGTCTGTAAGTGCACGTGATATTGCCGACGGTGTAACCGCAAAGGGCTACAAGATTAACCGTGCTCAAGTTGTTATTGACCATCCGATTAAGACAATCGGGATGCACGCCGTACGTGTTCAGCTGCATCCTGAGGTTGCAATTCCTCTGATTGTGAACGTGGCCCTCTCTGAAGAGGAAGCTGCGAAGCAAGCTGCTGAAATTACACGGTCTTCTGCAGCGCCAGTAGACGACGCAGGTAGTGCTGCCTAATTTATTTCTTTGCCTGAAACACCCTTCTTAAAAGTAAGCTTTAAGGAGGGTGTTTTTTTATGAATTAAATCCCAGGATATGCAATACTTTACCCGCACTCAAGCATATTAAGCCAAATATTAACTTGGATTTTTTGAAAATGCTCCAGGACAATATCCAAAACAGACCTTGACAAATGAAAATCAAATTTCCATATATCTAACTATGCATTATAGAATCTTTATTGTGTGGAGTGATATATGAGTCGATTCAATCAGATTAACTGTTGTTTAATTAAATTAATGACCAAGCTGGTTTTGATCATTGCCGTAGCGTCTGCTAATTGTTGTTTTGGTAATACTCTCTTTAGTGCCGGTAATGCACCTTGGGAAGACGCTAAGCCTGACACACTATATGATCAGCAGTTTACGGCTTCAATAGATTTTCAAAAATTGTCTGATATCCAAAAACTGCAATATTTAGACACAACCTTTGAAAGTCGAATTGCTCAAAAAGCCCGCAACCGTTTAATTAAACACACTTTAGAGACCCTTGCGGCTGTGGCAGTATCGAAAGGTATAGTATATGCATTTTCCTACTATTTAAAGCATTCCTACCCTGATATTGCTAATGATGGTGATTTTTTGGCAAAAATGAAGATTGCTTTTCAGGTGCCTCGAGACATATATAATGCAATAGGAACTATCCCATCTGTGATATTGTCTGCTGTTGTTGGGTTTTGGGGAATACCTATAGTCAAAAGAGCGTTCCTAGGGGCTCAAGGACTTAAAAACGATATAATGTTATACATTAATGACTATATACTCAAAAGACGCACCCCTAGCAAAGTAGAAAAATTACAAAGAGAATACTTCTTTAAAAAATTGCAAATGCCGCTTAGTATGCAGCGTTGTATAGAATACAAATTACAAGCATTAGAGAAAGCCACAGAAAATAATGAAACTAAAAATATTTCAGTAATCACAGAATCTTTAATGACCTTACTTGCAATTTACTCTAATAAGTCTAAATCTATAACACCGAATTTACCTTTATTTAATGAGGAGTTTCAGGGGTATCATCAAGACATTTATAATGCTTACCGATTGTTCTATATGGGGTACGTCCTCAGTCAACAAGAGCAGGACCATGCGCATGCACTGTGTTTACAAGGTCCTCCTGGCACAGGCAAGACCGTATCTGTTCAAAAAATAGCCAAAGTTTTAAAGGCTAATATTATAAAAATCTCAGCCTCGGATTCTCTAGATAAATTATTTGGCTCTGAGAATAGTCCCGGGGAGATTGCATTGCAGATGTCAGCGGTTAATGATGGTCGCCCTATGATTTTATTTATTGATGAGTTTGATCGTGGCAATCCTAATACCGAGATGCTCTTAAAGTTGCTTGATCCAGCGCAAAAAACTTACTTTAACGCACATTACCATTGTGATCTACCTTTGCCGAGTTTGCGCATTATTGCTGGAAATAAGAGCATTTTTGATGGCGCCTTAATGAATCGTATCCATCTGCTAAATTATACTGGCTTTACAATTGAGTACAAAAAACAAATTTTAACTCAAAAAATGGGTCAGTATCTTCAGGAGCTCAGCAGAAATAAATCACAAACCATGACAATGGATGAACTCACCGTAGATCAATATGCCCTTATGATGCGCATTATTGAAAATGATCAGGATAAAGGCTTGCGGACTTGTGAAAAAATATTATACTGGTTTGCGATTTATGTAATTGATAAAAAATATAATCCTAATATGCCAGATCCCGACTTCTTAACCATTTTAGGACAGCAAAATAAACTCCTGAGTGCTGATTTTGTTAAGTAAGTGATCTAA
>JBILKX010000038.1:0-14469 GCA_044376435.1 Alphaproteobacteria bacterium
GAGCGCGGCAATCGCTTCTTGGAGCGGATCTTGTCTCTGTTCCTCTCATGCCGGCAACAGCAGCTCAATCCCTTCCAGCTCCTCTCCCAAATCGCTGCTTCTTAATCTACCCCCGTGAACGGTTACCGTTAATAAGCGTCTGCTGATTTTTCTCGCAGGAGACTGGCCTTGATTGTCAGATACGAGTCGTACCGCATCGGGTGTAAGCTTATTAGAAGACGTATGGTGCGACGATGCTCCATTAACGCGAGCCTCCTGCTCCAGACCAACACTCTGCGTATTACAAAAACAATTGCTACTCCCTAGGCTCAGCGCAAGTATGGCTAATACTATATTTCTCATCTATCTTTAACCTTTCATGTGAGATCCTCTCTGACAGATCCTCTATGGACACTCACCGGCACATATCAAGAGCGGGGTTTAGCTGAACTGAGCAACTTACCCCTGAAGTTTTTCAGGTAAACATAAAGGTCGGCTAGAATCAGCTTGAATAAACTCAATTAATTGCCGAACTAGATCTGAGTCTGGCTCATCACTGACGAGGTCTTGGAGGCGCTCAGCCAACACACCGTCATCCACCGCAAAGAGCTGGCGGTATGCTTGGCGCAATTCATGGACTTCTTCACGCTCAATACCACGGCGTTTCAACCCTACAAGGTTAAGGCCACAGAGATTAGCACGCTTCCCCATCACCAACCCATAGGGAATGACGTCGTTTTCAACACCAGAAAGGCCGCCAATCATCGCGCCTTCACCGATACGCACAAACTGATGCACTGCCGCCAACCCACCAATAACGACACGATCGCCGACACTTACATGCCCGGCTAAAGTCGCGTAATTGGCCAGGATAACGTCACTTCCCACCTCACAATCATGCGCCACATGGGTTCCCACCATAAATAACCCGTTATCTCCGACCTTGGTGAGCATACCCCCGCCTTCTGTTCCAGGCTGCATCGTGACATATTCACGGATAACATTATGGGCACCGATCTCTAATCGTGACGGCTCCCCATGATACTTTTTATCTTGCGGGGCATGGCCAATAGAAGCAAAAGGGAATATTTTTGTACCAGGGCCAATGGTTGTGATTCCAGCGATTGTGACATGCGAAACGAGTTCTACATCATCTCCTAAGGTCACCTGAGCGCCAACGACACAGTACGGCCCAATCTTAACGTTAGATCCTAAACTCGCTCCCGACTCAATAATCGCGGTTGGATGAATAATTTGGCTCATTTTGACGCCAACATTGCCGTAAATGTCGCCTCAGCAACCAGTTGATTGTCCACATAAGCCGATCCCTGAAATTTCCAAACCGGACCACGTTGATGGATTTTGGTGACAGCCAACTTTAAGTAATCTCCCGGCACAACTGGCTTACGGAACTTTGCTTCATTAATTGACATAAAATAAACTAAAGGGGTTTGCGCTGCAGCCTCGGGCACGCTGCGCATGGTCTTGACCACCAATGCCCCAGCGGTTTGCGCCATGGCTTCGACAATGAGCACACCAGGCATCACCGGCCGCCCTGGAAAATGGCCTTGAAAGAACGGCTCATTAATTGTCACACCTTTAATTCCCACTGCTTTTTCACCTAACACGACCTCACTTAAGCGGTCGATTAATAATAGGGGATACCGATGAGGGATTAAGTCCTGGATTTCCTCAGTCGTAATATCATTAATGATTTCAGCCATAATTTAACCTTTTGTTATTTTTGCGAGTGTAATGATTTGACGATGCCATTGTTTTATCGGAATTGCAGGGCATCCAGCCACCGTTTCTCTATCAGCGATATTTTTCAGGACGCCGCTCTGGGCTGCAATCTTCACCTGATTACCGATCGTTAAATGCCCAGAAATCCCCGCTTGACCTGCAGCAATCACATAGTTTCCAAGCTTAGTACTCCCAGCGATCCCAACCTGAGCTACCAAAACACATCCACGTCCAGTCTCGACGTTATGCCCCAGTTGCACAAGATTGTCAATACGTGTACCACGCCCAACAATGGTATCGCCTAGCGCACCACGGTCAATAGTTGTATTAGCGCCCACTTCAACACCATCTTCTAAAATAACACGCCCGAGCTGCGGCACGGTCACATAGCCTTGCTCGTGCATATAAAATCCGAATCCTGCTTGCCCAATTTTAGCCCCAGGATAGATAATCACATGACTGCCGACAAGACTATGGCTAATGACTGTCTGCGCCCCGATATAGCTGTGCATACCAATTTGCACAGCCTCGCCAATGATGCTATGCGCGTCAATGACCGTATGATCGCCAATCACAGCATGGGCGCCAATCACAGCATACGGTCCCACTGACACGTCATGCCCCAGCACCGCTGTCGTATGGACGATAGCTGTCGGGTGCACCCCTGTCGCCATCGGGGTAGAATGCTGGGGATAGAGACGCGCGGCAATCATCGCGTACGCCCGATAAGGTTCTTCATCGAGGAGTAATGCCACGCCTGTTGGCGCCTTCTCTTGCATTTTAGGATGTATGATACAGGCCTCGGCCTTTGTTTTCAGGAAATCCTGCAAGTACTTGGGATTATCAAGAAAGCTGATCTCTCCCGCACCTGCTGTGCTTAACGGCGCAACATCTTTAATTTGTCTCTGTGCATCGGCTGGATTCGCTAAAACTGCACCAAGACCCGCCGCTAGATCTCCTAGCGTAAATGGCCCGGCTTGACGATGAAAACGATGGTCAACCATAAGACACCTGTGGACTACTTTGGCACTTCATTCATATAATCCTTGACAATGCGCTCAATATCGATAAATGGCATTTGATGATCAAGTTCCTTTAAAATTGCCACTGTGATATCATACTCTGGTTTCCCATACACCACAACAGCCGCCGGAAAGACAATATCAATTTCTTGCGATTGTGACAAGCCCTCAATAATGTGGTGCAGTCTTTTCTCAATCTCGCTTGTAACCTGGTGCTCAATATAGGCCAACTGGGTTTTCTGCGCTTGCACAAGCTTACGGAACCCCATCACTTTTCTTTCAAAATCATACTGACGCTGCGTTAGATCTTCAGCCGCCCCTACTTTCGCATCCTCTTGTAGCTGCTTATGAAGCTGACGCAGCTCCTCCTCAGCTTTTAAGGCTTCATTTTCATATGTCGACCGGCGCTTCTCTAATTCTTCGCTCAGTTGTTTAGCAACTTTTGCCTCTTGCATAATGTACTTGGTATCAAGAATCGCAATACGATGGCCGGGTGTCTTGACAGGGACAGAGACGCTCCCAGCACCTGGCTCAGCCATACTGCCATAGCACCAGCAGCTTATCATCAGAACGGTTAGAATTCCTATTTTATACATTTTATTACTCCACTCTTGTGGACAGCATTGTAACATGATAGCTTATAGCTTGCATCGATGAAATACAGGCTTGTCATAGCTGCTCAACGTACTTCAAACCTCTAAAAAGAAAAGCGGATTAACGTTTATGCGTATCTTATACCATACTTGGCTTTCACCATTTTCTCGCAAGGTGCGGCTACTGTTACGCGAAAAAAAACTCGACTTTAATTTAGAAATTGAGAAACCCTGGGAGCAACGCCCTGAGCTTATTGCCCTCAACCCAGCGGGAGAAGTTCCCGTTCTTGTTGACTTGAATGGTACCACAATTGCTCAGCATACTGCAATTTGTGAATACTTAGAGGAAACATATCCAGAAACCAATTTCCTAGGCACAAATGCTATTGAACGTGCTGAAACGCGCCGCCTTGTCGGCTGGTTTGATTGTAAATTCTATGAGGAAGTGACGCGTAACTTAATTTACGAAAAAGTTGAAAAACGTTATTGGAGCCAGGGCGGCCCTAACCCCGCCGCAATTCGCCAGGGACTGCATATGATTCATATCCACCTTGAGTACATTCGTTGGCTGACCGATCGCCGCAACTGGCTAGCTGGGCAGAGTTTTACACTAGCTGATATGGCGGCAGCGGCACACCTCTCAACCTTGGACTACCTTGGTGACGTACCGTGGGATAAACACGACAGTGCAAAAGAGTGGTACGCCCGTGTTAAGTCTCGCCCCAGCTTCCGCCCCCTACTCACGGATCAGATGCCAGGTGTTCCCCCGGCATCTCATTATCATGATTTGGATTTTTAGCAATATTTCAGCTCGGCATGAACAGTCGTTCGATCAAGCTGTGTTTTTCACTTTCATGAATGATTGGCACCCCTTTATTTTTCATACTTAAGTATGCAGAGTCCAAAACTTCAGCCACAATTCTTTTTAACACTCTACTGACATCAGTACCATGCTCAAAGCATTTTGCGTAGCTTCTAAGAAACTCACTTGTCGCCGCCTCTATTTGTTTTTTTTGGCTAGCATGCCCAGGGCCATCGTCATTTAAAAGCAATATAAACACTCGCATTGACTGTCTTAAAATAGTTTTTAATTGATTTTCCACTGAACTAGGTTGGTCAAGGGCCTGTGACATCAGATCTAAATCAATCAAACTGATTGTTCCACTGCTTTCTTCATAAAAAATATTCTCATCATGTAAATCAGGGTGTATATAGTGACTTTTAAAGTCATTAAAAGATATTAGTTCGTGGTTCGTTGCCCCCTGTAAGTTTAAAGATCCAATTGTTGATCCGATCTGAGAAAAACAGTGGACTAAATCTAGATCTATTTCACCAGATAAAAAAGCATTCATTAAAGAAGATAATGATTTTCCTGCGGCTTCAGGCTGAAGATCAAAGTATTTTGTTTCCCGATCGATGACTATACTGCCTGTAAAAAGAGATAAAATTAACTGAGGCGCAGAAGGTTTTAACGCGTTTTTCTTAAAAAATTCACTGACCTTATGCACGTCCTGACAATGCTTTGCCGGGATAATTTCTTCCAGTTCTTTTAGGATGTAAGACCTATTACTATGTTTTATTCGGTATAATTTACGTGTAACAGCAGCAGACCCCTCATCAAGTCTTATTTCTTCAACATTGAGAGGTTCGCTTAAAATAATACCACTTTTATTAAATACTTCTCGAATAAACTTTAAGTCGTTTTCTTGAAACGAGGATACGGTTTCCATGGATAATGCTTGGGATATACATAATACTACAAACAAAAAGCATGTCATTTTTCTTATAAAAACTGCCATTCAGTCTTCCTCAAAGGTTTTGATTTTCTGGGTTAGTCCCCCATTAAAAATACGTTCTGAGCCCGTTGTATACCTAATTAAGACGGGAAGGATCAACTATAATTAAACCGCACCGACTATAGGACAGTTCCATTTATAGCGCTCTACCAGCAGAAGAATTTTGCCAATTTAACTGAGTAATTTTACCTTTAACAAAGTTCCAACCCTTTGTAAATATCCCTTCCTGTTTAACCGCCAACTCTTCATAAGGCGGGATCACGCTCGTACGCAAATAAGGATTATACCGCTCTAGGTAATGTAATGTACGCAGGATTTGACGTTGGCGGTAAATCAAAACAGTCGCCGCCCCAATGCCAAAAACGATCGCAGCCTTCTTCAGACTCGAAGCTATCAAATACAAAAAGGCAATACCGATACCAGTTCCTATAACAGCCGTAGATCTAGATTTAATACCTATAATGCCAGAAATTAACCCTAATTTATCTTGTGCGTGCGCTTGAAACAGTAATACAGCATTAAAAGCACTCCGACGCATCTTAGTAGGATATTCGGAATCATTAATACCGACAGTTATTAATTTTTCTAGGAAAGCAATACGCGGCATCCAGAGCTTTTGCTCTAAGACCGGATAATATAGAGCGGCTTTATAATCTAGAGTCACAGGCGAAAACTTTGGTTGACGTAAATGTAGTGCATGGTTGAAAGTTTCTGTTGGCGCTGCAGAGGCCTGAGCTTGACTGGCATACTCTGTATAAGCATCGCCACAGGAGCTATATGTACAAACCACAAACAAAAGCAAGTATTTTAATTTCAACATCGTATATTTCAAAACAATAATCAATAGTTACTACAATCGACAGGGCTAAATACTATTTAGTCCCCTGTTAAAAAATTCAATGTTCAAAATCTTCAATTTATGGCTCAAACATAACCTAATTAAAACTTTTTCACATTGAACTTTTTAATATGGGCCCTTGACAGCAAAAATCAAGTAATATTTACACCGCGCTGAAGTATCCACCCGGGGGCATGCCTCACATATTGGATACCTCAAGACGCCTGATGAAAACCGTGCTTTTAGCGATTTCAAGAATGGTTTAGGCTTATTCACTCGCCAGGTTTTCATATATCCCGTTTGAAGGCTTGTAGGTTTTATGCGAGCTTACCCAAAAAACCAATCATAACCTTATCTTTCTGGGACTTTTCAGCGTGGCGCAACTACACGAAAAAAGCACGCAAGAAAAAATCTTGCGTGCTTTTTTAATAGGACATACAGCCTGTTAATTATCTTGCCATCATTGCCAACAATAAGAGCGCAACAATGTTGATAATTTTGATCATTGGATTGATCGCTGGACCAGCTGTATCCTTGTATGGATCGCCAACCGTATCACCGGTAACAGCTGCCTTGTGAGCATCGGATCCCTTTCCTCCATGATGGCCATCTTCAATATACTTTTTAGCATTATCCCAAGCGCCACCGCCGGAAGTCATTGATATCGCTACAAAGAGGCCAGTGACAATAGTCCCAAGAAGCATCGCCCCAAGCGATGTCAGCGCCTGGTTCATACCTGCTACATATTTAATGGTAAAGAACATCACCACAGGAGCTAAAATTGGCAACAGGGATGGCACGATCATTTCGCGGATCGCTGCCTTCGTCAGAAGGTCAACAGCACGACCATACTCAGGCTTTGCCTTACCTTCCATAATGCCCTTAATTTCTTTGAACTGACGACGCACTTCAACCACAACTTCGCCACCGGCGCGCCCGACTGCCATCATCCCCATTGCTCCGAACAGATATGGCAAAAGACCACCGATAAACAAACCGATGACGACATAAGGGTCTTGAAGATGGAAGTTCACCTGTAATTGTGGGAAGTAGTGATTGAGATCCTCAACGTAAGCCGCAAACAACACCAGCGCTGCCAGACCAGCTGAACCAATCGCATACCCTTTTGTGACTGCTTTAGTGGTATTGCCTACCGCGTCTAGCGCATCAGTGATTGCCCGCACTTCCTTAGGAAGCTCTGACATTTCAGCGATTCCACCCGCATTATCTGTTACCGGGCCGTAGGCATCCAAAGCCACAATCATTCCCGCTAATGCAAGCATCGTTGTCGCTGCGACTGATATACCAAATAAGCCCGCATTCAAGTATGAAAAGATAATACCCGCACAAATCACTAAGACCGGCAAAGCTGTCGATTCCATAGAAATTGCCAGACCTTGAATAATGTTCGTCGCATGACCTGTGGTCGACGCTTGCGCCACACTTCTCACCGGACGATATTCGGTCGAAGTATAGTATTCCGTGATCCACACTAATAACCCCGTAATGACCAATCCAGCTAAGGCGCACAAAATGAGGTTATTCTTGGTGATTGTGAGTCCACCAATAGCCTGTAAGCTTGGCATTGTTTCCATCAGCATATCTGTTACTGTAAAAATTAACGCTGCAGAGATCACTGTCGTTGCTAAGAGGCCTTTATACAAAGCACCCATAACATTATTAGACTGGCTAAGGCGCACAAAGAATGTTCCCATGACGGAGCCCACTATACATACAGCCCCAATCACCAACGGATAGAGCATCATTAATTCCTGAGCCTGGTCAGTGAAAAAGATTCCAGCTAATAGCATTGTCGCCACAATTGTCACCGCATAGGTCTCAAAAAGGTCCGCTGCCATTCCCGCACAATCACCAACGTTATCACCAACGTTATCAGCGATTACTGCAGGATTGCGTGGATCATCCTCAGGAATACCGGCTTCAATCTTACCGACCAAGTCTGCACCAACATCTGCACCCTTAGTAAAGATTCCGCCCCCCAAACGCGCAAAAATTGAAATTAAGGAAGCGCCAAAACTTAAAGCTACAAGCGCTTCTAATAGGTCACGCGTACCTACCTGCCATGACACCAATAAGCCATAGTATCCAGCAACACCACCAAGGCCAAGGCCAACCACGAGCAAACCAGTGATGGCACCAGACTTAAAGGCGACATCTAACGCCTTCGCTAAGCCTTCACGCGCTGCTTCCGCGGTACGAACGTTTGCACGCACCGAAACGTTCATGCCAATATAGCCGGCAACGCCTGATAACACCGCACCAAGAACAAACCCAATCGCCACGTGGCTCCCAAGCATGAACCACAGGCCAACCGCCATGATAACGCCGACGACTGTAATCGCTTGATACTGGCGGTTTAAAAAAGCTCCAGCGCCTTCTTGAATGGCACTGGCAATTTCCTGCATGCGAGCATTTCCAGGGCTATACTTAAACACTCGTTGGGCTGCGTACATTCCGTAAAACAAGGCTAACACAGCACAGGCTAAAACTGTGTAGTAAAAATTTATATAGTTTGTCATGGTTTCCTCAGGTTGTAATTTTTGACCGACGTGACGCATCCTGATCAGGCACAAGAATACTTATCAGCATACCTTTATAAAGAAAAGTTCTCAATTTTTCTTTTTACTGTAATATGCTCTCGCCACAAAAACAAAGGGAATCATAGACTAGAGACTTAGCAAAAGCAAGAATTTTTCGCAGTGTTATATAGCTATTGGTGTAGAGTTCGAGCCTTGTTGATTACAGTGCAGCTTACGCAAATACTTAAGACATACTATCGCCGACAACACGACCAACACCGCTGCGCTCCACATTGCATAATGCATGCCCCTGACAAACGCTTGGTCCACAGCACTAAGCCAGAAAGGGATCTGATCGGCTGACAGATTAGACAGCTGTGCCGCAGTATGCTCAACTTGCGTCAACATAGTAAATAAACTAAGTTCTTGGGTGGATGTTAATGCATAGCCGCTATTTGCAATTATTTCTCTTAAGCTCGAGTGACCGACGATTATAATCAGACTTGTTGAGATAATAACGCTTATAGAATTCCCTAACATTACGATCATCGTGAAGACTGCTGACCCAACATTTACAGCCTCAGATGGCACGGTGCGAAATACCAAAGTATTCATAGCGGGGAAACAAATGCCCAGCCCAATACCTGCCAAAAACAAAAACGCTGATACCCTCAGCAAGTCTGCGTGCACATTTAATGTCCCGAGCAACACAAGTGCTAAGGCCAGAATCACAGCACCTAAAACCGTGGGAATGCGACTATCCAAACGATCCACAATACGCCCACCAACAACGGATAAGACCCCCAATGCCAAAGTCATGGATAAAAACATCTGCCCTGTGGACATACTATCTAACTTCAGGGTGTTTTGCATGTATAGCCCCATAATAACCATTACTATCGCAAAACCATAGGATACACAAAACGCTAAGATTAAAGTTGCTAGATAAGGTTTATATTGCAATAGGTTCCTTGGCATCATCTGTACCAAAGCGTGCTGATCCAAACGCCAAAACAGTGTAAGAAGAGTCATGCTGATGGCTACCAGACCCCAAAGACGATAATCCCCAGCCCCCCAAATTTCAACCTGATTTAAGGCCATAACCAGCATGCCTAGGCCAGCCGCTAACAAGCTTGCATTCACCCAATTAAGACGTTCCGATTTAGTTTGTTGTTCAATAGCCGGTGCATAACGCCATAGAATCGCCATGACCAACATACCGAGCGGCAAATTAATTATGAAGATCCAACGCCATCCGATTATCTGTATAATCCAACCAGCAAGAGTTGGGCCCATAGCAAGACCTAACCCTGCAGCCCCTCCCATAATGCCCATGGCCATTCCTTGTTTATGCTGCGGCACTGCACTAAAAATCAAGGCGTATAAAGGCGCAGAAAACAGGGCAGCCCCAATACCTTGCAACACACGCCCCATAATCAAGATCACATCATTATGACCCATCCCGGTCACTAGAGATCCCAACATAAAACCCATGATCCCAAGCATTAACATAGGCTTTTTTCCATAAAAGTCCGCCAGACGCCCCCCAGGGATGACACACGCCCCCCAAGCCAGGACATATATACTTAAGAGCCACTGCAGCGTATTTAGATCACCTCCCACATCCTCAGCAATCGGCACAAGCGCCAAATTTACGGCGGTATAGTCAATATTCATGATAAACACGAGAATCGCGGCTGCCAAAAGCATTAGGTATGGTTTTTGCGGCATAGAGATCAACTTTTTTAACGAGGGATTTTATATATACCCAATCAACTTGGAAGTGTTGAATTGAAGCGTTGGAAATGATCGTTAATCCGGTCTGTGTAAGATGTGGCGATTTGAGGCCAAGTGACCTTAAAAAAGTTTGTTATTGCACTTCGGAATTCTCTTGCTGATTCAAAAAATCTGTTATTTCGAACATGTTCGTTCATCACCTTCCATAATCGTTCAATAGGATTGAGATTTGGGCTGTAGGGAGGTAAATAATGCAAATGAATCCCTCTCTTTTTTGCCGCTTCTTGTGTGACAATACTGATATTATAGGAACCTTGGTCTACTATCAGATGAATTTTAGGGGCATTTGGGTAGGCTGCTTTTAAATGGTCAAAATATTTCACCATCGTTTCGCTATTAATCGTCTCATAAGAGTCTATGGTAACTTGCATCGATTCCAGGTTGAGAGCACCCATAAGATTCATGCGGGTTCGTGAAGCTGTGGTTCCTATTGGCTTGTTGAAGCCTCTTCTTATCCATCCATAGGTTACTTTTGTTGCCATGGTTGGATGAACGCCGTCCCCGAATAAAATCGGCTCATTATCGGGTGTTTCGGTTAAGAGTCTCTCATAAGCTTGAATAAAAGCCTCTTGCTTTACAGGATCAGCCTTAGCAGGCGTTCCTTTCGGCTTTTTAAAAGAAAAACCATGAGTGTGCATCCAGCTTGTCATGCCTTGAACTGTAAATAAAACCCCATAGGTGCCTTGAACATAGGCAATAATATCGGCGATTTTTAAGTATGTTACAGATTCAAGATGCTTAACAAGTTCTCCAGATTGAACCCAACTGAGTTTTCCTGTAGAGCCGCCACTGGATAAGCGGAGTTTTTTATTATTCTTATATTCATCAACATGGCGGCCAATGGTTTGTTCATCGATCAGAAGAGCTTCAGCAATTTGACGATAGGTCCAGCCCTTGTCTGACAATAAAACAGCTTTAATCCTATCCGCAACTCGCCGGTTCTTTTCTTGGCGATGCTGATATTTTAACGTTGCTCGTTCTTGATCTGTCAAAAATCCATTCATAAATACGAATCTAACCCATTCATCCTGACTTTTAAACAGTTTTATTCAGGAGAGGTATATTAATGTATGCATTCAAGATGACTTAACTTCCAGAACGACTTTCTTTAACAGACGGCTCAGCTTTACGATTCATTTGTGGCAAGCGGCTCACCCGGATGGCTTCTTTGATCCCAATGCCAACAGCTTGTGTCAATGTATTATCTTGACGGTTTTTTTCGTCAACACTTGCAAGTGATTCCTCGACTTTTTCAACAGCTTGATCTTGACTTTGAGGCGTATTTTTTTTGCTGCCATCTCCGTTATAAGGAAGCAACTTAGGGGGTGCCGCCACTTTGCCTGCATAGAGGTTTGCACTCATGGCATTGGTTAAAACTAACATTAAACATAAAATCCGCATCGCTTATCCTTTATAAATTTATTATGTATACCCAATCCAGATGGAAAAGTAGATTTCTGGTGGGATATCTAAGGCCAAAATCTTAACTCTATGGCTCACAGATAACCTCAATAGACTCCTTGATATTGAAGATTATAGCATGCCTCTAGTTTTCTTCAAAAGTCCTAAATTTCAGAAAAATGTGAGTTAAAGATTGGATTTGCAAACACCAACCCATCTGCTCAAGCCTAGAGACGCTAGAGATGAACACCGGATTCTTTGCTGCAGGGAGTGTATAAGAGAGTGAGCGTGAGATTTTTTTGAATTTATGGTGGAGCTAAGCGGGATCGAACCGCTGACCTCTACAATGCCATTGTAGCGCTCTCCCAGCTGAGCTATAGCCCCCTATGCAAAAGTTATGATTTTTTTATACTTACTATTGCTACAGAGTATTTAATATACATGAAAGACCCTTGATTTAGAGCCTGTCATGTTTTTCTCTTTTCTGCGGATTTCCTTAAAAAGAAATCCGCTTTCTTTAAGAGATTTAATATCCTTCACGCTCTAAACGCTTACGACGCAGCTTGCGCTCACGGCGTACAGCCTCGGCTTGCTCCCGGGCACGACGCTCAGATGGCTTTTCATAGCTACGGCGCAAACGCAACTCACGCAAGATGCCTTCACGTTGCAACTTTTTCTTTAACACACGTAACGCTTGATCAACGTTATTGTCACGAACTGTTACTTCCACAATTAACCTACTCGTTTATGCAATAGGGCAAGGTATTTCATACACTTTTAACCCATCTAATCTACCGAAGAATCTAGCCATAAAGGGCATTTTCACGATTCTGTGGACTATGTATACTGTATTTTGACGCCTTTTGCAACTCTTTACTTAGTCGGTCCAAAAATCCACTCTCTGGACCTCTACTTCGTCAAAGTTGCGTGGCCTTCGTGCTCATGCATATTAAGTACACCCCGCAGTATGGCTCTCTTTTCTTCGTATTGTTATACCCAATCCAAATGGAAAAGTGGATTTTTGGATCAACTAAGATAGATTGTTTTATGAGCGAAAGCTCATCTTCCAATTGCCCCATATCCCTAAGCTCAGCCCTGACATAAATGCCATTGCATTGCCCATATGGTGCAGCCAAGAATTCTCGACTCTGCACTCCAATTTTTCCCCCTCAGGATACAAATACCAAAATTGTTCCTTGATGACCTTACGCGCCTCAATATTTAAGCATTCCGGCATAATTTGCCATTGTTTCGCACATTTTTCAGCTAAATAAGGGGTTACATACATGATTAAGGCATTAGTTGCTAACAACCCAACAGCATATTTAAACGATGATGTAAAATTTAACTCATCCCTACGCTGGCTGTCTGGACCAATAAAGATCTTAACTAGCGCGGTAACGGTAATAACGCTTGGAAGGAGAGCTCCAGTTGCGAATAAACCTAATCCATTCAATAGGAACTGTAGTACCTCGAAATGTTCCTTGCCTGGCACCACCTCTACTGCATCACGACGAATCAGAAAATATGCCTCATTGTGGGGATAGGCATAGCGCTGAACAACTTGTCCAATTTGTTCTAGTTTGTTAATCATCTCAACATCATTAGTAGATTCAATATCGCCTAAATTGTCTTCCATCCCATACACAACCCCCGCAAACTGGGTTGCCAAAAGTATAATTAACAGCTGATAAAACTTTCTCATACCCACGTTCATATTTATTCCCCCGATACTTCTTTGATTCACCCTTGAAAACCTGTTTCTGCATTCGTAGCAGGGATCCAATTAATAGTTTTTTAGGACCTTTTAAGACTCAAATACCCCCATACCCCCAAGCCTAAACCCGCCATAAATGCCGTTGTATAGCTAATACATTGCGTCCAAGAAGATTCAACCTTACATCGCAATTTTTCTCCTTCATTATATAAATACCTAAAACTTGGTACAATAACACTGTGGGCCTCAATATCTGTGCATTGAGGCATAATTTGCCACTGACCCGCACATTGATTAGCCCAGTAATAAGTTGCAAACACAGTGAATACCTTAGCGCCTAACAACCCATAAATAACCTTTGGGCTACATTTCAAATCAGCTTCGTCTAGACCACTGAATATTGCGATAAATGGTGCGGATGCGGCTAGCGCACCTAGAGCAAGGTATTGAATTCCCCTCAATACAAGCTCTTGTGTCTCTAAATGCTCCTTACCTGGCACCACTTCTATCGCATCACGACGCACCTCAAAATATACGTCTACCGGTATACCATTATTTTTTTTGTAAACTATTTTTCCAATATTATTGAGTTGGTTAATGATTGCATCGTCATTAGTAGATTCGATATTACCTAAATCATCTTCCATCCCATATAGAAAGTCTGAAAATTGGGTTACTAAAATTATAATTAACAGCTGATAAAATTTTCTCATACTGTTCATCCTCCCATTGGCTCGAAAACAACACTTCTTTAGATGGTTATCTATGAAATATTAAATAAAAACAAAGTAGTGCATTTTTCAGCACCTACTATTATGTTCTTATTATAAACATGGTCATATAATTGATTAAGTCAAGGATTTTTCTATGAAATTTACATACCCAGCACTCTGCCATCAAGTGAAAGAAGGTAGAAGCCGTCCACCTCATGGCTCACTTTTTCGTTGTAACCGTTCACGGGGGTAGATTAAGAAGCGGCGATTTGGGAGAGGAGCTGGAAGGGATTGAGCTGCTGTTGCCGGCATGAGAGGAACAGAGACAAG
>JBILKX010000039.1:0-14367 GCA_044376435.1 Alphaproteobacteria bacterium
GCACTCGCAACTCCAGCAAGTGATCGATCAGGCCCGCGGATCTGGCATCCTGCCAGAATCACAGCACATTCAACACTCTGAAGCGGTGAAAGAGGTTCACGCAATTGCGAAAATCCACGTTGCTTAGGGGGCAAAAAAACCCAAGCTTACACTTGGATTTTTGGGCCACTTCAGAGCAGATTCAATGGTCTTCTGCTACTTTTACACTATATAAACTTTTCAATGATAGGCTGTATTTACGCCGTTTTTACGCTTACTGGAGTTTTGTCATGCGCTCAAATATCTTCTATCTTCCCTGTATTCTCCTCAGCACTAGCTTATATGCCGCAGAACCTACAGCTGCGCAATCAACTAGAGACGGAATTAGTAGCTTTCTTGAGCAAAAAAAGACCGAATTAATCAATACCTTTGAAGCTGCCAAGGGCAAAGTCCAAAATTTCGGAAATTACGCGCAAACTGTCAGGAAATATTTCGCCAATATCGATGAAGAGCGCGACCAATATAAAGCGACCTTACTTAAGAAATTAGAGACTATCTCTACCACTTCAAATCTTGCAGACTTTCATAAAACGATGATTATAGAAGAGAAGAAATCCCAAGAATCAACTTTCTTTAATCACAACAAAGATTTACAGAAAAATCTCCTCGAGATCGAAACAAAGCGAACTGAGATAATGAAAAACCTCACTGAGTTGGCAACTCAAGTCAATGAGGCTCGCCAATCTGTTATCGATCTGGAGGCAAATAATGGCCTTGACGAGCTCGACAAAGAATCTCAAACTGTTGAGATTAAAACAAAAATTTCCAATTTAGAGGAACAAGGGTCTAAAGCTAATATCGAATTAGCCGGGGTTGATGCTAAGCGAAAGATCCTCAAAAATAATTATGCACAAGAAGCTTTTTATAACCATTCCAAGCTTTATATGCACAACTTACGTACATTGCAGGTTTTCCGTGAAATTTCTACGGAACTTGAGGCCAAAATGGATACATTAAATCCAGAACACCCAGAAGATTTAAAGAAGTTGCAGGATCTTGCTGCAAAGCGCAAAGCTGTTTCTGAGCAGGCGGCTCTCTATCATCGTCGCATTAACATGCAAGAAGGCTTCTTCCTCAAGAAATACGGCAAGAGCGCTTGGACACAATTTATGTGGCCAATCATCGAGAAAGGGATGCTCGGAAATTTAAAGCTTGGCTTTTTCAGTCAAATGTCTCAAGAAACTCGTGATTCTATGCGCGCCTTAAACCCCAGCATGCTACCTACGGATGAAGAGCTAAAACAAGCAAGCGTGCGTAAAACTCTAGAAGACAGCGCGAATGTTGGCACTGATATTCTTAAAAATCAATTCAGCGTCAAGACCAACTTGGATAGCGCCGCTGAGATTGGCACGGATATGCTTAAAAATCCTGAAATTGCCAAGATCTATAATACTAAATCAAAACACTTACTAGACAACGAGACAGCAAATTATGAAGAGCTCTCAAAATTTGATGCCGACCTTAGGGGAGTGCATGTTAAATTCTTCAAAGATGTTCAAACGAAAGACACAGTGCTTAGTCAAAAGATTCAGGAGCTTGAAAAAGAGCACCAGGAAACTAGGGCCAAATTCCGTGAGCAAGTTGAAAAAGTTAAAGCTGAACAAGACAAAGGAATTTTCGATCCGAAATCTCAACAAGAACTATCGGAACTAACCGCCAAAATCCATATGAGTTTTGATAAGCTAAAAGTGATTCGGGGTTTCAGCGCTGTTGGCACACACATTTATGACTCAGAAGGACGTCTCGCTCAGTTTAAAGAAAGAACCGACCTTGTTTCTGAAGAATTGATTAAGCAAGAATTGGACAAGGTTGATGCTAATTCTGATAAATATAAGAAAAGATTTGAGCAGCCGCTTCCCGCTGAGCATGAGCCTCTCAAAACGTTAGACAAAGTTGTTGGCACCGCTCAACAACACGCCAAAGCTATTGACACTACCGTAGCCTCTAATGCAGAACAAGGCAAAATGAAACAGCTTATTGAACACAAAACACAAGTACAACAAGTGCAAAAGATAGCTGAAGACCTAAAAGAGGAGCTTGACAGCAAACCTTCCCACGATAGTGCCGCCCACGCTACTTACGACAGAAAACTTGTGGAAAAAAACATTACACAGTCCTTGCAGCACATCGATGAAAAACTTTTCAGCACAAAAGAGCAGTTTAAACAGAATGTTGATGCGACCACAACGCCGTTGAAGGCGAACCCTCAAAATATCGATGGGCGCAAAACGCTTCATGAGTTCTTGCAGGACCGACAGAGTGAAGCCCCGAAAGAAAATCTGCTCTCCCATAATCTACAAACGTTGCAGAAAATCGGTGATTTTATTGACGAGCGCCAAAAATACCTTAAAGGGACGATCTCAAAATCTATAGCCAGTGAAAAGCAACTCCATGAGGAAGTTAAGAAAATCGTTCAGACCACGCTTACATCACCAGAAGTACAAAAACACTTGGACGTGCACTCGCAACTCCAGCAAGTGATCGATCAGGCCCGCGGATCTGGCATCCTGCCAGAATCACAGCACATTCAACACTCTGAAGCGGTGAAAGAGGTTCACGCAATTGCGAAAATCCACGTTGCTTAGAGGGTGGTGCGCCTATATTCTAGGCTTCAAACGTAATCACAAGAGAGTCCGGTATCTGATTAACTAGCTCCTCGATCTGCGCATCAGTTAAGTTAAAATTGATGATTGAGAGCTCGTTTTGCACACAAGGAAGGATTTTCTGGATAAATTCAAAGGTCAAGCCTTGGGCATAATTCAAAGATACTTTCGCAATCTTAGAGGACTCAGCTGTCAGTGCCTTAAAATGCTCCTCTTCTCCTTTAAACAACATTGTGTAATCTAGCTTCAAGTCTTGCAAATTGGGAATATACTGGCGACTCAGCAATGTCTCGATCGTAGAAAACGCAATTTTCTTGTGGGATAAATTTAAGGATTCATCTAGAAAAGGGGCGTTGTTGTATCCTAACGTCTGGATGTTGACAACTTCCGTAGGGGGCTCAGCTGTGATCAGGCTCGCTTTTACCGGGGCGGCTATCATACCTAAACACAAACACATCAACATATATCTGATCATAAACATATCCTTTCAAAGACTTGTCATCGTAGAGCGGTTTCACAGTGCTAGGCTAAGACCTATCATCTTAACCTCACCTTCAAACTGTACACCCTTATATTTGCCATTTCAAGTAAAATATTTTGATCAAATGATAAAATTCAATATGAAAGAGTCTATTGACGCGATCTTTGAAAAACCAAGAGAGTCAGGGCTTTAAGTGCCGCTCGTGTGCTGTGGCGTGACTTTTGCCATTAATGTAACGCAGTAGCAAAATGGCCGGGAAAGCCAGGAAAAATGTCATCAAATAATACTTCGGCCAACTCATCTGTTCCGCAGTCCACCCCCCCGCGGCTGAAAACAAGCTGCGGAAAAAGCCAATAATGGACCAGAAGAAAGCATTCTGCAATGTGCGATAAGCGGGAGTATATAACGAGGCCAAGTACACAACAAACGCCATCGTTGCCATGCCCCCTGTTAAATCCTCAACAGCAATCGTCAGATATAGGGTTAAAATATCATTCCCCATAGCGGCTTGAATCAAGAAGACGAGGTTTGAACAGGCATGCAATACGCTCGACCAAAGTAACGCCCGCGCAATGCCAATACCATTCACCAGAAAAGAGCCGATAACACCGCCAATAATGGTTGCACCCATACCAAAAATTTTTGTGGCATTCGCAATTTGTTGTTTTGTAAAGCCCAGATCCAAGTAGAACTGGGAATCCATAATTTTAACAAAACTATCCGCCAACTTAAAAATGGAGATATACACCAAAATCCACAGCCATTTTTTATGGCGTTTAAAATCTAAGATAGGAGCAAGGATACTATGATAAAACCAGACGAGGACGCGCGGTGGACGCAAGCCATGACGACGCCAAAAGGCCATAAACTTTTTAATTTGTTTAGAGTTATTAAGCAACGCTGGTGTTTTAATACGTTCCGGCTCAGCGCTACATAAAATGGTAATGATGCCCACCAAAATACACGCAGCCATCATCTTATAGACAGTTCCCCAACTATACACTGCCGATAAGTGCAGCGCCCCAGCTCCGGATACCAGCATCGAAAGCCGGTTCCCTGCCGTGGTTAAAGCAATGCCTGGTGGGTAATGCCGGCTGTCAAATGTCTCGAAAATGTAGGCTGATAGCACGACTTCCTGGCATGACGCACACAACGCAACTAAGAAACCGAAAAAGGCTGTGAGTTGCCAGTTAACCCGTGGATCAGCACTCCCCATACCTATTAAGGCAAGCATTAAGCATACTTGTGAAAACAATGCCCAACTTCGCCTCTGCCCTAACTTTTTGGTGAGCACCGGAATCTTAATTCTATCAATAAACGGTGTCCAGAAAAGCTGCAACGAATGCGGCAAATGCACCAGCGCAAACAACCCAACCGATGTTTTCGAAAAGCCAGATTCGATCAGCCAAAAGCTAAGGGTGGATAACGTCAGGAGGAATGGCAGATAACATGAAAAACCAACAAAGACCATCGACAAAACTTTGGGCTTGCGATAGCAATCCCAAGTATCTTGAAAGGCTCTGATGGCTTTCATGCGCTACTCACCTCGTCGCTCAGCGCGCTTACGCTCATTGGGATCCAAGAGCTTTTTACGCAGCCGAATTGTTTTTGGAGTTACCTCAACAAGCTCGTCGTCTTGAATATAAGAGATGGCTTGTTCAAGAGTCATTTTACGAGGCGGCGTCAAGCGGATTGCATCATCTTTACCTGCCGCACGGAAATTGGTCAGCTGCTTTGCTTTCAGGGGATTAATCTCCAAGTCATTGTCGCGGCTGTTTTCACCCAAGACCATGCCTTGATACACTTGCGCACCCGGCTCAATAAATAGAGTGCCACGCTCTTCAATGTTTGACAAGGCATACGCAACCGCAACACCGCTTTCTGTGGAAATAAGCACGCCATTACGACGCCCCTCAATGGCGCCACGATGTGGCCCATAGCTATGAAACAGCTTGTTTATAGTTCCGGTACCCCGTGTATCGGTCAAAAACTCCCCAAGATAGCCAATCAGACCACGAGATGGGGCTAGAAAGGTGACACGTGTTTTTCCACCACCAGAGGGGCGCATATCAATTAAGTCCGCACGACGCAAACTCATTTTTTCCACGACAACCCCGGTATACTCATCATCAACATCAATGTGCACTTCTTCAATTGGCTCAAGACGCTGACCATTGTCATCGGTTTTGAACAGCACCCGCGGGCGGCTGATAGAGAGCTCGAACCCCTCGCGCCGCATCGTTTCGATTAAAACCCCGAGCTGCAATTCACCGCGCCCTGCAACTTCAAACGCGTCCTTGTCCTCGGTCTCCCGCACGCGAATGGCCACATTGCCTTCAGCTTCACGTAACAAACGATCTCCGATCATGCGTGATGTTACCTTCGTGCCCTCCTTACCGGCCAAAGGTGAATCATTCACCGAAAACGTCATTGCCAAGGTTGGCGGATCAATCGGTTGCGCTGGGAGAGGCTCGCCGACTTCAGGCACACAAATTGTATCGGCAACGGTTGTTTGCGTTAACCCCGCGATGGCAATAATATCCCCGGCTTCAGCGCTTTCCACTGGCGTACGCTCGAGACCACGGAACGCCAGGATCTTAGTCAAACGACCAGCTTCTAGTTGCGTCCCCTGTCGATTCATACTTTTCACAGCCATATTGACTTTGGCCTGGCCACTATAAATCCGTCCAGTCAAGATGCGACCTAGATAGGGGTCAGACTCAAGCGTTGTCACAAGCATCCTAAAGGGAGCAGACGCATCACCTTGGGCCACGGGCACATGATTTACAACGAGCTCAAATAATGGTGTCAGATCCTGGCGTGGACCCTCAAGGCTGGGGTCCGCCCACCCTTGGCGGCCAGACGCATACATGACCGGAAAATCTAACTGTTCTTCAGTCGCATCAAGGTTAAAGAATAATTCGAAAATCTCGTTATGCACTTCATCAATGCGCGCATCAGGTCGGTCGACTTTATTCAAAATCACAATTGGACGCATGCCCAACCGCAAGGCTTTCCCAAGGACGAACTTTGTTTGTGGCAACGGCCCTTCTGCCGCATCCACCAGCAGCACAACACCATCCACCATACTCAAGATACGCTCAACCTCACCACCGAAGTCAGCGTGTCCCGGCGTATCAACCACGTTAATGCGGTTGCCCTGCCACAAAATGGACGTACACTTTGCAAGAATTGTGATGCCGCGTTCACGCTCAAGGTCATTAGAATCCATGGCACGCTCTGCCACTTGCTGATTCTCTCGGAAGGTACCACTCTGCTTTAACAACGCATCTACGAGCGTTGTCTTGCCGTGGTCAACGTGAGCGATAATTGCAATATTTCGAATGCCAGACATACTATAATCTACCCTATAATCAATCGTAAAAAATCTTTTTTAGTCCCTCGTTAAAAAGTCGGAGTTTTTACAAATAAAAAACTTTCAACTCATAGCTCAAAACTTAGTTGGCTAGACTTTTTAACATTAAACTTAGCTCTACTTTTCTTATCACCATACAAAGCTTGGCAGAATAGCACACAAGCCTGCTTTCTTTAAGAAAAGGCAGCTCCATGCAGATATACCATTAAAAAGACGCACTTATCCAGAGCTTTTTTGCGGCCAAGGACAAATATCCGCTAAAAAACATTTTCCACAGAGCGGCTTTTGAGCTTTGCAAATATAGCGGCCATGCAAAATAAGCCAATGGTGAGCTCGTGACTTATAGGCTGGAGGCACGCGCGCCTCCAGTTGCTCCTCGATCGCCAGCACCGTTTTGCCTTGAGCCAACCCCAGGCGCTGGGCGACACGAAAAATATGCGTATCCACTGGGATCGTTGGCTGATTAAAGGCAACATTTAACACCACATTCGCAGTCTTGCGCCCTACGCCAGGTAATTTCTCAAGATCCTCCCGATGCTCTGGAATTTTTCCTTGATATTGCTCAAGCAAGATCTGACTCAAGCTGATGATATTTTTAGCCTTATTATTGAATAGTCCAATCGTTTTGATATGTTCTTTGAGAGCTGCTTCACCAAGATTCACCATAGCCTTTGGTGTCGAAACTTTAGCAAATAACCTCTCCGTTGCTTTGTTAACCGATTTATCAGTAGCCTGCGCAGACAGCACAACTGCCACCAGCAGAGTGTACGAATTTGTATAGCTTAGCTCTGTCACCGGTGTCGGGTTATGGCTCGCAAAACGTGCAAAGATTGTGTTAATATGTTCGGACATTTTTCCAAATCGGTTTTAAATCAATTTATTGAAGAGCTTATAGAATGTTAGTTAATATTTCAATTCACACTTTATCACATGCCACAGATTTGCCACTGCCGTCTTACGCTACGGTTGGCAGTGCCGGCGCTGATGTGATCGCCGCCGTTGCTGAGGCCGTCACTTTAAATCCTGGCGCACGCACCCTTATCCCAACAGGTATTTGCGTCTCGCTTCCCCAAGGCTGGGAAATACAAATACGCCCTCGCTCAGGCCTAGCCTTCAATCATGGCATCACCGTGCTTAATACACCCGGCACCATTGACAGTGATTATCGTGGCGAAATTAAAGTGCTGCTCATAAACCATGGCGATCAACCGTTCACGGTTACACGCGGCATGCGTATTGCCCAAATTATCTTGACACCTGTCCATCAAATTCATTGGCAACCGATTGCTGACCATCAAGAATTTTTAGCTCACGACCCCACAACCCGCGATAGCGGTGGTTTTGGGTCAACGGGTCTAAATCTTAGGAAAGCCCTATGAGGACTTTATACCTTGTCTGCCTTGTTATGCTCGTCGCTCTGACCGATACACACTTGGCATCAGCGCCCATAATTAATAACAGCGGCCTTCCTATCCCACGCTTCGCCTCCTTGAAATATAAAGAGGTGAATCTCTATGTTGGCCCGGGACGCGAATATCCCATTGAATGGACATTCTTACGGCAGGGATTACCCGTCCAGATCACTGCAGAATTTGATATTTGGCGACGCATTCGCGATTGGCAAGGCACAATCGGCTGGGTCCCCAAAGGTAGCCTCGCTGGCCGACGCACCGTGATCGTTAAATCCGCGAGTGTCATCAACATGCACAAAAATCCCGCTCTTAACGCCCCAGTACTCCTGCGCCTTGAGCCTGAAGTGATTGCAGATTTTATCACCACAGAAGGCACCTGGTGCCGGATTAAAATTAATAAAGTCGAGGGCTGGGTTGAGATTAAGAACCTTTGGGGATGTGATGGTGACCTCGCAACTTAACGAGGATGCTGGGCGTGCCGTGACAAAGATTTGCAAAATCCCGCGGATCATCGTATACTCCAGGCGTTAGGCCTCGGCTTAACTATAGCAATAAACAGCTTATAGAATAGGCGTTACGGACCCGGGGGCAGAGCCCGGCACCTCCACCACTTATGGGGGTGAATTAGGATCGACGTGCGCAATAAAGGTAGGCCTTTTGCTCGGCATTGTACCACCGTTATCGGGCTAAGTTAGAAGTGCAAATGCTAATTCTGCACCTCGTCAACGCCGTCGCGCACGCAACGAGAATAAGAAGACTCGTCGCGTTGCTGCAAACAGCAACTTTGCGGTTGCTGCCTAAGGATAGCGTAGGACGCGGTTTGGGGGGCACCGGGCAACAGAAGCCCCCCTATTCTCTCTCCTCTCTTTCATTTGGATTGGGTATATAAAATTAAATAATGAGTGAGCTATCCTATGACCTACCGCCAAGAATCTGACTCCATGGGCACTGTCGACGTCCCTGCCGATAAGTATTGGGGCGCCCAAACAGAACGGTCGCGCCAAAATTTTAAGATTGGCGGCCACCGCATGCCGATGGCGCTTATCCAGGCGTTTGGTATCCTCAAATCCTGCGCCGCACAAGTCAATCGCGACCTTGGTAAACTTGAGGGCACCATAGCTCAGGCCATCATCACTGCCGCGGCTGAAGTCGCCACCGGCAAGCTTGATGATCACTTCCCGCTGGTCGTCTGGCAAACGGGGTCTGGTACACAAACTAATATGAACGTGAACGAAGTTATTGCGAATCGCGCGATCGAGCTTTTGGGCGGCGTCATGGGCAGCAAAACCCCCGTCCATCCCAACGATCATGTCAACTATGGTCAGTCTTCTAACGACTCTTTCCCCACCGCTATGCACATTGCGGCAGCCCTGGCCGCACACCGAAAACTCTTGCCGGCACTCACAGAGTTTCACCGCGCTTTAACCGCGAAAGCGCAGGCGTTTGCAGATATTGTCAAAATTGGCCGCACCCATCTCCAAGATGCAACACCCGTGACGTTAGGTCAGGAATTTTCAGCTTTTGCCCAACAGATTCACTTTGGCATTGAGCGTATCCACGCCTGCCTCCCACGTCTATATTTACTAGCGCAGGGGGGCACCGCTGTCGGCACTGGCCTCAATACAGCCGCAGGGTTTGCCGAGAAATTTGCTCAAGCGGTTGCCGACGCCACCGGCTTACCGTTCCAAACCGCGCCCAACAAATTCGAGGCTCTGGCAAGCCATGATACGCTTGTAGAGTTCTCAGGGGTTTTAAATACCCTCGCGGTGTCCTGTATGAAAATTGCGAACGATGTGCGGTTGCTCGGATCGGGCCCTCGATGTGGCATTGGTGAAATTCATTTGCCAGAAAATGAGCCTGGGTCCTCCATCATGCCGGGCAAGGTTAACCCCACTCAAGCAGAAGCGTTAACGATGGTTGCAGCTCAGGTCATGGGGAACCACACAGCCGTGACCATTGCTGGCTCTAATGGTCACTTCCAGCTGAATGTGTTTAAACCGGTGATTATTCATAATGTCCTCCAGTCGCTCGACCTTCTGGCTGACGCTATCACAAGCTTTACCACCAAATGTCTTCACGGGATTGAGCCAAATCATAAGCGTATCCACACATTATTGATGAACTCCCTAATGTTGGTCACAGCCCTCAATCCGCATATTGGCTATGACAAAGCTGCTAAAATCGCGAAAACTGCCCATTCTGAAGGGATAAGCCTTAAGGAAGCTGCCGTAAACTTAGGCTTCCTCACGGCTGAACAATTTGATCTGTGGGTTAAACCAGAAACCATGCTTAAGCCGAGCTGAGTGCTTTGGAAAAGCGCAGCGTCATCAGCACAGTACGCGCTTTTTCGCATTGAACTAAAAAACCTCTTGATTTTCTCCAGAGCCTTACCATATCTATCAGACTAGAACAGCAACCTATGGTTCATTTTATATCAAATTGAAAAACAATCAAACGTGAATTGCGTAATTTTTTTGGTATAAAAGTTTTAACATTAATGGAGCACCTATGAATTACATTAGAAATATTCTTCTGATCACATCCCTCACAACAATCGTCAACGCAGCGCCTGCTGTGACAGCCGTTGAAGATACTGCGGCAACATCACCAACCTTTGTACAGCGCGCAAAAAACCAGGTGCAGCGCGCTGTGCCTGTCCTCAAACACGCCGTTAACTGTGCTGAAACGACCTTGAGTGATTATACGAACAAAACCTACCAATATTCCGCTAGCACTTTGGATAGTATTTTACAAAAGGTGTCCGGAAACAGGGTGGCCCTCCGCTCACCAGGGGTAAAGTTCGTGCAAAATCTAGCTTATATGGGCCTTATGGTGGGTTCAGCGCTTTATATGACAATGACTGTCATTTTCGATTATGGCCAACCACGCTACTACCAACGCGAGATAAATTTTAAGAAACGTGTCATTGAAAAAGTTACGCATATACTAAAATCAACAGCGATCCTCAGCGTTTTATTCGTCGTCGTTCATGCCGCAGGGAAGCCTGGCGAGACTCAAGAAGTTAAGCACTAAGCTGTAAAGTTGGCTGAGACGGTTGAAACAGCGGCAGCGTAAAGTTAACACGCGTGCCTTTTTTAGGGGAAGATTGGAAATCGATTTTCCCCTTATAAGCCGTGACAATCTGCTTGCAGATTGTCATCCCCAAGCCAGCCCCATGAACTTGGGTTGATTGAAACGGGTCAAACACATGCTGCCGTATCCGCCGAGAAGTGCAATACCCGGTATTATGGACGGTGCATTCCATGAATCCATTATGTAAAGCCTGACCCGAAATCGTCACCACTGGATGCGCGTCCTCCGTATACTTAATGCCGTTGGCAATAAGATTTTGCAGAAGCTGCCACAAGCATGTCGGATTCATAAACACTGTAATCTCAGGATCAATTGTGGTAATTACGGTCGCAGTCGGCGCACACGTTTCGCGAATCTGTTCGATCACATCATTGAACACGACCGGACGCGGGTTAGCGGCTAATTCACCATTCTTACAATACACTGCCATCCCTTCACTGAGGTCATAAATTTGTCGCAGACTGTGTTGCAATCTTTCAAATGTGTCACTGACAAACTCATCCTGAGCATAGGTTTTTTCTAAATACTCTTTCAGTATTGTGACAAAGTTAGACACCTGTCGGATAGGCTGTAAGAGGTCATGAGAGAACACGCTGGAGAAATTCTCTAAAAGCTCATTCGTACGCTGTAAGCTCCGGTTCAACAATAGCGACTCTTGTTGGGTGGTAATGTCTTCGCAGAAAAAGATGACGCCTCGATACCCTCCCTTTTGATCAATCCACGGAAATGATTCCCAACGCACCCACCGTGACCGTCGACGTGTTAACGGCCACAGTAACCCTTCCTGATAACGATTGGCGCCCTTTAAACTTGTCTTAACACTACGAACAATAATTTCTGGGGCATTTACAAAAACATCCGTGAATCTTTGCCCGAGGACGACGGAACCATTTGTACGCCCACGCTGATAGCGATTTAACCACGCAACACATGGCTTGCTCACAGCAACAAATTTACTGTCAGCATCCAACAAGCCTGCCATAACGGGAGAGTAAGAAATAAACATGGACATGTACGCTTTTAATACATCGGGGATATTTTCAGCCTGCGCCTCCATGAGCGTCGCGGCATGAAGAATAATTGGCTGCGTAAAAGCCATTAATCGCACTTGAGTATAAGCAAGAGTTGCTTCTAGTAAAGCAAGAAGTTCAGTTGAATCACTCATCAATCATCCTTAGAAAACATTATTATACTCGAAATCTTGCTTTTTAGCAGTAATAAACTGAACTTTTTTTAAACATTTTTTGCCATTCAAAAAATATTATGATGATTTTATTGATGAAAAAAGCAAGGAGCCGCAGTATGCAAAATATTTTAAATTTTGTTCAACAGCTTATGTGGCCTCTGGTTTTACTGATTGCGCTTTATTATTTCGCGAGCCCTTTACGCACAATATTATTTTCCGTTAATGAGGTTATTAAAGTACGGGGCATAAAATTTACAACCTCAGGTCTTGAGATTCCAAGCAGTCCACAACAAGATATTCCCGAAGCTATTGAAGTGGCGACGCTTAACCGCCACTATAAAGATCTCCTCAGCCAAGAACAGCCGGAGCTGGTCAACGAAGCCATTACGAATGAGGGCGAAAGCCCTGATCATCTCCTCGATCGTCACGAAAAAAATATTGTCAACGAGATCTTGCAATCGCTCCATAAGTTTTTAGATACCACTCCAAGTGATACGCCTCGAGATGTTATTTTGGAAAATCTTCTGTGCGATGCCTATATTTGCTTATATTTCGAGCGGATCTTACATCGCGTCATCCCCACTCAGTTAAAATTATTACAGCTGCTTCAGAATCAATCGGATGCTTTTATCTCCCTCCAAGAGGCGCATCAGACGTTCCAAGAAATGGACCCGCAAGCGAATACAACTGTTACTGACTGGGTCACCTATCTCATTAAAAGTCGCCTGATCCGGCGTCACCGTAACGGCTACCAACTGACTCATTTTGGCCGGGAGTTTTTAAGATACAGCGCCCCAACAATGGCTAGCGCAGCTACAGCGCGCTGAAGCGCGTGACTATTGTTCTCGAAACAGTAGCATGATAATCTATACCCAATCCAAATGGAAAAGTGGATTGGGTATATAAAAATATTTATAGGAGAAAACCGATGCACCTAAAATTATTTGCTATTTTTGCGATGATTATGACCACAGGCTTGGCCGCGCAAACCGCTGCGCCGACCTATCAAGCTGGAGACACCAAAATTGTGGCTCCATGGATCCGTGCCACCAGCGGTCGCAACGGCGCTGCCTTTATGATTTTGGAAAATCTTGCAGGCGATAAGCTTGTGCGTGCAGAAGCCCACAAAAACGGCGAATCTATTGCTGAGACCGTTGAGTTACATGCCCATATCCGCGAGGGTGATATCATGCGCATGCGTCCGGTTCCAGCCATTGAGGTGACCGCGATGACGCCCCTAAAACCTGGTGGATTGCATATCATGTTTATGGGGCTTGTCTCTCCCTTGAAAGCAGGTGAAACGATCGATCTTACCCTCCATTTTGAGCGCTCCGGTCACGTCACATTTCCGGCGCTTGTTGCTTTAAAGAATCCTTATATAACCAATCCAAATGGAAAAGTGGATTTTTGAACGGGGAATTATGACCCACTCCCGGCGCTTGAAAAAGCCTTTTGTATCTAGTCGGCTCTCAAGAATTCACTATGTGAGGCATATACGAGGAAAAGTGAGCCCTGACGCGGAGCGTACATACGGGTACGTGAGCATTCAGGGCGCAACTTTGACAAAGTAGATGTCCACAGAGTGGGTTCTTCAGGGCCGACGATGAGATACGGTCGGTTTTTCAAGCTTACTCTTGCGCCAAATTCCCTCTCTCAAATTCTCTCCTTTTCCATTTGCATTGGGTATATTAGTCCAGATTTATGCAGAGCATTGGTAAAATTTTATATTGGTCACATGAAAAGGAGCTGGGAGAGATGAGTCGATATATGCGCCTGCATAAAGCATTAACAGTAACGTTCATGCCACAAGTCCTAGAGATTATCGATGAATCACATCGTCATAAAGGCCATGCGGGCCAACCGGCTCAGGCAGAAGAAACTCATTTTCGGATTATCATTCAGTCTCCAATGCTTGCATCCTTGACTCGGGTTCAACAGCAGCGTTTGTTAAATCAAGCTCTGGCGGAAGAATGGGCAGCGGGGCTGCACAGTGTGTCATGGGAAGTTAAAAAATGAGCGCTCTCAAAGACCTACTTTTTCATCTTAATTAACCTCAGTTTTGGATAAGAGAAGGATGGAAGGCATAAGGTGAAGTAGGAGTTATGGAAGGTTTGGTCTTCTTTAGGGAATAGGCGACTAAAGTGGAAAGAATATGAACAAAGGCATTGAGAGGAGAC